>JAHEAS010000408.1 GCA_024642645.1 Saprospirales bacterium
AAAGCACTGCCATGAGCAGCCCGACACAGACCGATGGCACTGTCACTTCAGGCGAACCGACATCCACCGAAAAGTCGGCTGACTTGGGCGCTGATAGTATTGTAAAACTTCCGTGCGGCATAAAAATCAAGTTCAAGGAAAACGGGTTGGAGGCCAAGCTTCTGGCACAAATTGAGGATAAAGCTATGGAGATAGGCAAATTGCCATGGCTTGGCTTTGATGTCGTTGCTTTTGATGCTGGAACATCAAAACTGGTAATGCCACAGTCCGTTGGACAATTGAGCAATCTTGCACAAATCGTGAGCTGCTTCCCAAATGCTAGGTTCAAAATAGCCGCCAACCTCGCACCGGGTCAAAAAGACTTATCCATACTTGACAAGGAGAGAATCACGGTCATCAAAGCGACCTTAATTGGTCTTGGCGTGCCACCCTCAAATTTGGAGTCGGGGATTTCCGGCCTACCAAAAAATACCGTTTCAGCTGGGAAAATTGAAAACAATATAACGTTGCAATTACTGGCAAAATAGTTCGGTAGTTTATTGCATCACCGTTTCTACAGCTCCATCAATTCTGCATTTTCAAGGATAAAAATTAATCGGTCAGGGTCATCCTCATTGAATTTGAGTTTGCCCTTGAATACGTATGGCCTGTCAATTTTATAGTCCTTTATTGGTTTTTTCATAATGACCTCTGCCACGCTGGCTAATCCAGCCTTGCCGCAAAAAAAGCACTGAGAGTAGGTGAATTTGGAAAGAATCAAACCTGAATAACCAGGCGCATCGGCGGTGGGGATGATGTAGCCGGAGAGCATGACCTCCTTGCCTTCCCATTGGCGGATATTGTCGAAGTTCTTCGGCCACGGCAGCAACATGCCGTACGATTTGAAGAACTTCTTCCCGAATTCAACCTGCTCGAAGAGGGGCCAGCCATTGGGCGGGGCTTGTGCCTTGAGGGAGGCACTGGCGCAGAACAACAACAAACAGCCGAAGAGCATTATCCGGGCAGTTGGAGGCAAATAAATGGGAGCTGACTTTTGCATATTGCTTGAAAATTATTGGCAAAAGAACGCAATTTTTGCGGCAAAGTAAGGCAGTCTCATAAGTCGAATTCGAGCCAGATGAACCAAATTTTTCACGCAACGCCGCCACTAGTACAACGTCTAAAATATTTCGTTGCGTTCGTGGCGGCGTTGCGTAAAAAAATGTTTGCCGTTCATTCTTAAAGAATGAGGATTGAGAAATCCTCATTGCGTGCCACTACTCCACCCCACCCCAGCAAAGGTATTTCATCACCAAGAAATCGTCCATGCCGTACTTCGAGCCTTCCCGCCCAAAGCCGCTTTGCTTAACCCCGCCGAAAGGGGCCACGGCAGTGGAAATCATGCCAGTATTGATACCGACCATCCCATATTCAAGCGCCTCGGCGACCCGCCAAATCCTAGCGTAATCTCTACCATAAAAATAGGAAGCTAACCCAAAAGGTGTATCGTTTGCTAGCCGGATAACTTCCTCCTCCGTTTCAAATTTGATAACCGGGGCAATAGGGCCAAAAATTTCCTCAGAGCTAATTTCCATGCTGGGCAGCACACCCGTCAACACAGTGGGTTCGTAAAAAGAGCCATTGCCAACGCTGGTTTTTTGCTTGCCACCAGTGAGCACTTTTGCCCCTTTATCTGTGGCATCTTTCATTAGCCGTTCCACTTTTTCCAAAGCCTCCACATTGATGAGTGGACCGATTTCTATACCCTCTTGCATGCCGTTGCCTACTCCGAGTTGGCTGGCGGCTTCAGCGAGTTTTTGTGTGAATTTTTCATAAATGGCTGACTGTGCATACATGCGATTGGCACAAACACAGGTCTGACCGGCATTCCGGTATTTTGAAGCGATAGCGCCAGCCACGGCGGCATCCAAATCAGCGTCATCGAAGACGATGAATGGGGCATTTCCACCCAGTTCCAGCGATAGTTTTTTTACCGTTCCAGCGCTCTGCGCCATCAGTAGCTTGCCGATTTCGGTGGAGCCAGTGAACGAGAGTTTCCGTACCAGTGGGTTATCAGTCAGCTCCTTCCCTACCTCCGGTGCATGGCTGGTCGTGATGATGTTCAAAACGCCCGGTGGGAAGCCCGCTTCCTCTGCCAACACCGCAAGCGCCAGCGCCGAAAGCGGCGTATCTTCTGCGGGTTTGATGACCACAGTGCAGCCAGCCGCGAGTGCCGGTGCGACTTTTCGGGTTATCATGGCATTGGGGAAATTCCAAGGGGTAATAGCAGCCGCTACACCTATGGGCTGTTTGATGGTCATAATTCTCAAGCCTTTTCCATGGCCTGGTATCACATCGCCATAAACCCGTCTTGCCTCCTCTGCAAACCACTCCACGAAGGAAGCGCCGTAGCGGATTTCGCCTTTTGCCTCGGCCAATGGCTTGCCCTGTTCGGATGTAAGTATCACGGCAAGGTCGTCAAGGTTTTTCATTTGCAGGTCGTACCATTTTTTTAAAATATTGGCACGTTCAGTAGCGGTTTTGTCCCGCCAAGCTGGGAAGGCTTTTGCGGCAGCACCAATGGCCGCTTTGGTTTCGGCAGCGCCCAAGTCCGGCACCTGACCAATATGGGAACCATCGTATGGATTGGTAACAGGGAAGGTTTTACCATTATATGCATCGACCCAATGGCCGTCAAAAAATGCTTTGTCCCTGAGAAGGGTATTGTTCTTTAAATTCATCGTAGAATAGGTTTGTTTGGGTTGATGAGGGTTGATGGAGTAAACCGAATAAACCATTATTAACCCTCATCAACCATTTATTTCACTTCCGCCATTTTTGGCTATATTTCTTGTTCAAGTCGGACCAAAAATCTGATACAATTTCCCAAGGAATTTGACCTTGGCGCTTGATTTTGGTTCGCAAATTTTTCAAAAGCTTTTTAGATTTAGGGGAATTCGGTTCCGCTATGGAATCTACCAAAGACTCAGCGACTGTTTCTTGCCAATCCAGCAATGCCGTTTCAGGTTGATAGCTTTCATCTGTGACAGCGGTAGGCATGTCAGTCCGCACGTCGCTTTGATCGGCAGGTACGTGCTGACTAAACTTAATCAGCCTTTCTCCTTCCTGGAAATTGTCAAAGGTTTGGAGCCAATCATCAGTGGGCCAGTGCATTTGCACGGAGCCTTCCATCGGGTGGTAAACGGCGGTGTAAAGTGTGCCGAATCCCTCTCGAAAGCGAGTGTTGTAAAGGGGTGGCTGTAGAAAAGCAGCAATGGCCGCAGTCTCATCCGGACAGTCATCTTCCAACAAATTTTCCAAAAAAACAGCCCGCTCAACGGTCTTGTTAAAATGGGCGTTTTCGTGCCAGTCAATGACTCCTTGATGGTTGGTGGCCATGGTTGCATTCGTGATAAGCGGCGACTTGTCGGGCGCCAATTGCACAGTTTTAAAGTCGCCACTGCGGTCAATCACGGTGACATTGTAAGACATGTGCGAGGGCACTCGGGTCAACGTTTCAACGGCTTCTTCCACTGTGGAGCAAAACTCCAACACATAGCGCAAGATGAACGGTATTCCGAAACCCTCGCCGACCAGCCTGCGTCCACCAAAAGTGAGGGAAATGGCCAAGCCATCTTCATTCATGCCGTCCAATAAGCCTATTAGGCAATCACTGCTGCCAATCACTTTTTTCCCGTTCCAGGCGGTGAGTATTTGTGTTCCTTCTATTAAGTCGGGGTGGTAATCATAATTGCGGACAAGTTGCACCGTACCCAATGACAAAACAGCTTGGGAACAGCCGCTGATGTAGGCAGGGGGCTGGTATCCAGTAAGGAAGCGTGCCGCTACTTCGCTATTGCCCGCCAGCTCGCATAGTCGCTCGTAAGTAGGCCACATCTCTGGCATGTGGCGCTTAAGCGCAGCTTGTGAAACGCCCAGACTTGGCGTGTAGGCAACCCCTTTGGAAGCGTACCAGGCACGATAAGCCGCCCAATAAGTGTTGAACAATTTCTGCCATTTTGGGCCTGGCCGAGTTGGTTCAGCGATGGCATTGAACATTAATTGCATTGAACTTCCGTTGAGTTTTGTCTGCTTGATCGGGTATTTAGTTAATCAAAACAACCGTCACCCCCCTATGTTGTTTCCTTGACGCCTAATTTCAAAATTGAAAATAGACATCATTTGAAAAACACAGGGAAGTGACAGTCATCTTATTCAGCAATGCCAATGAATTGGCAGCCACTCGCTATTACATGTACTTAAATCCACCTGACTCAACTATCCGCTCCGCTATTTCAGCGGGCTTTGCTGGTGGTA
>JAHEAS010000409.1 GCA_024642645.1 Saprospirales bacterium
GCGCAACTGGTGAGGACAGCCAATTGCCAACCCCACGGGGGTAAACTGTCTAACTGCTAACTCAACATGAAGCACCTGCTTGAAAAGCTGGAAATCACCAAACTCGACAACCGTATCCGGCTGGGCATCATGTCCATCCTGATGGTGAACGATTGGGTGGATTTTGGCATCTTCAAGGAGATGCTTGGGCTCACGGACGGCAACCTGGCCAGCCACATGAAGGTGCTGGAAAGCGAGAGTTACGTGGAGTTGCGGAAGCTCTTCGTAGGGCGCAAGCCGCAGACTTCTTACACAGCCACTATACTTGGCCGAAAGGCATTCAACGACCACTTGGCGGCACTTGAGGAGTTGTTAAAATCGGGGAGTTGAATTTTTTTTGACAATAAACTTTGAAATTCAAAGTTCTTTTGAAATTACTAAATCAACTATCATGAATTCTATCGAATCTAATCAAAACAACAACAACGGCGGTGGTTTCTACCGTTTCAGCCAGTGGCTCAAAGATTCGCTGGCTATCAAGCTGCTCTCCATCGGCTTTCTGGTGCTGATTCTTCTCATCCCAAATGCCCTGATACAAGACCAAATCCGGGAGCGCCAACAGCGCCAACAGGAGGTAAAAAATGAAGTTAGTCTTTCGTGGGGCGGCAGCCAGGCAATCCAGGGACCTGTGCTTGCCGTCCCCTACACTTCTTGGACGACGTTCAGCGATGGAAAGCGCTCCGAAGAGCGGCACACCGCCTACTTTTTGCCCCAAAACCTGAAGGTAGACGGCGATTTGAAGCACCAAATACGCAAGCGAAGTATCTTCGACGTAGTGCTATACCAAGCAGGCATCGTGCTGTCCGGTGAGTTTCAACAACCTGATTTTCAAGCACTTAACGTCAATGCAGAAGACGTGCATTGGAATGAAGCCCGCCTTGCCGTAGGCATCCAAGGCATGACCGGCATCAAGGAAGCCGTGCAGGTGGACTGGTCGGGCGAAAACCAGCGGATGGAGCCCGGCACACAAATGACCGGGCTGATGCTCACGGGCGTCAGTGCCCCCATCAGCCTTGCGGAGGAAGGCAAAGGCTACAATTTCAGCATCCCCATCAAACTGAACGGCAGCGAGCGACTCAGCTTTGAGCCAGTGGGCAAATCCACTACCGTCAACCTGCGTTCCGACTGGAACTCACCAAGCTTCGAGGGCGCTTTCCTGCCCGACCAGCGGGAGATTTCGGCGACGGGCTTTTCCGCCCAGTGGCAGGTGCTCGACCTCAACCGGCCCTACCCGCAGCAGTGGAAGGACGACACCGTCAAGTTTACGGAGTCGAGCATGGCCGTGCGCCTGATAAAACCCGTGGACGAGTACCTCAAAAACACCCGTTCCGCCAAGTACGCCATCCTCATCATTGGCCTGACTTTTATGCTTTTTTTCTTTTTTGAAGTGTTGCGCAAACTTTTCATTCACCCGTTCCAATACCTGCTGGTGGGGCTTGCGCTTACGGTTTTTTACCTGCTGCTGCTGTCGCTTTCCGAGCATTTGGGCTTCAACACGGCCTATTTCATTTCGTCCGCCGCTACCATCGTACTTATTTGCGGCTACAGCTTTTCGATGTTGGGTATCAAGCGGCTGGTCTTCCAATTACTAGGCATGTTGGTATCCATCTACGGTTTCATTTTTGTGCTGCTCCAATTAGAGGATTTTGCGCTCCTCGCCGGAAGCATCGGCGTGTTCATCGCCTTGGCAGCAGTGATGTTCAGCTCCCGCAAGGTGGACTGGTACAATCTGGGGGAACGTAAAGAAGTTAGCAATTCGACAGTGGGCAGTGGGCAGTCAGGTGAGGAATAACCTGTAAAGCAAGCTTTTTCCCAAATGACCAATGACCCCAAACGACCAATTTAAAGACAACAATCAGGCAATAGCAGCGGGAGGCTAAAGCGGAAAACATTGATGACCAATGGACTATGCCAAAACCTCCCACTTGTTTGCCTATTAATTTCATACCCAACGCCATTTATCACGCATGATAAAATCATTTTTTTCGACCGAAAAACAGTACCGCATCTTCTTGGTACTCTGTCTCAGCACCTTGCTAAATTTTGCGCTGGTCGGTTACCGTCTCGTCCACACGGGCTTTGATTTTGGGCAAATCAACGAGTTTTACGACTTGGCTTTGACCCGCAGCAGCACTTTCCTGTTCCTTGTTTGGAACCTGTTTTTGGCGTGGGTGCCTTACCTGCTGTCGCTGCTGCTGCCCAAGCTCCCAAAACGATGGTTGGCCATTCCATTGTTGACAGTTTGGCTGGTTTTTCTGCC
Organism: Saprospirales bacterium; assembly: GCA_024642645.1. Taxonomy (GTDB): domain Bacteria; phylum Bacteroidota; class Bacteroidia; order Chitinophagales; family Saprospiraceae; genus UBA6168. The sequence goes on from JAHEAS010000409.1 coordinate 2,300, forward strand.
AAATGCCCCCTATATCGTCACCGACCTGATGCACGTTCATTACCGCACGGGCATCCCGCTTTGGTACGATATGATGATGCTCTTTTCCTTCGCTTGGACGGGACTGCTGCTTGGTTTTCTTTCCCTCCTTGATGTACAGACTTATTTGGAAAAAAACCTTGGAAAACGGCCTGGGGACCTCATCATTTCTGCAGTGATTGTGCTCTGCGCATTCGGCGTGTACATCGGGCGCTACCAACGCTGGAACACTTGGGACTTGCTACAAGCCCCCTACCAACTCTTCTGGGATGTGGTCGGTGTGCTGATTCACCCCATGGCCAACCTCGGTACACTTGGACTTGCCTTCGTAATGGGTGGGGTGCTTGGGGTCGGTTATTTGACTTTGCGAACGCTGGCGAGTGAGCGCTGATTTTTGTCTGCTGGAAGCCGTCTGTGATAAAAGTCAGCAAAACACGCTATCTCGCAGTTTACATTTGTCCCGTGAGAAAAGCCATCGCCATATTCACTGCTACCGTTATTCTGTTCAGCTCTTTGAGCAATGCGGTGTTAGTCGCCGAATTCAAACTGAATCAGTCTGAAATTGAGCGGCTGTATTGCGTGAACAAGGCGAAACCAGAAAAACAATGCCACGGCAAATGCCACCTTAAAAAGCAATTGGCCCAAAAGAACGACCACCAAGGTCAGCCCACTCCAACTTCGCAACTAGAGGATGCCTTTAAAATCAACTTCTTCTGCCAACAGGATTTGTTTACTGCCCCAATTTTTACCGAAGATAAAAGCCAGCCCATTCCAGTTGGCCATGTAAATTTCATATCCCGCCTTTTTGGTAAGTCCTTGTTCCAACCACCTGACAATCAGTCGTTTGTTTGATGGGGGAGGGAAGTCTTGTCAATCGATTTGACTTAACTATTTTTAGTTCTAGGTCAAATTACGCTACGCAAATGTTGTCTTTCCTCCGTATGATTTCCACCCATTTTTGAATTAAATTCAAACGAAGATGACAAAGCATTTTTGCACGTGCTTGCTCGTTTCACGACCGTTTGCTCATTTGTTTGGACAATCATGCTATAATGCCGGAGGGCTGTCCTCGGGCGGTAATTCACTTATTTTCTCTAATCAAAAACAGGCTTAATTGCTTTGGCGGCATCGCTCCGAGAATCAATCAAGCCAACATTTTTAACATAAAAATTATCATGAAAAAATTCCTTTTCCTCAGTCTTTTGGTTTCCATTTTTGCCTTTAATGCTTGCAAAGACGACGACTCTGCAACCAAAGACCCGAGCTATCATATCCATATTGAAACACCGGACTCCGCCGACAAGGCGATAGGGGAAGCGCTCCAAATCAAAGTCAATTTTGAAGACCAAAACGGGGGCATTGTCCACCATGTCAACGTCCGGATTTACAATAAGGACACCAACACTGAAATTTACAACAAGCCAACGACTGCACATGTACATTCCTCAAAAGCATACCTGTTCGAGGATACGCTACCGCTGACCGAAGGAGGTACCTGGGTACTAGAAGCAATGGTCTGGGGAGAGGAAGATGGCACTTTTGAAGTGATGGAGTCCGTTGAGTTTAAGGTCAATTAAGAACAGACATAACTGATTGATTTTCAGCATAAAAGAGCCTCGCCATTCATTGGTGGGGCTCTTTGCATTCAAAAGGGACTGCCCCCTCTCTGCACAGCCGATGGGCCGGGAGGATTTCACTCCGGCAACCCAAACTCCTTCCGAAAAGCCGGATACCCCGCCTCCGTCACTTGCAAAAGTTGTGGGTGCTTGTCTTGGTCAAGCCAGTGCAGCAGCGTAAGCAAATTGTCCTCCGTCATAGCCGTACAGCCAGAAGTGGCAGCGCCCGGTTCGTACCAGATGTGCAGAAAAATGCAAGAGCCACCTTGTGCCACTGAAGGCGTGTTGTGGTTCACCATGATGCCCCATTTGTATTGATGGTCAGGGCGGTGCATATACTCACTGCTCGTCCAGTCTTTTTG
>JAHEAS010000410.1 GCA_024642645.1 Saprospirales bacterium
GCTGATGAGCATCCGGAACCAGTCCGGTGACCCAAAATTCCGACTGATGGCGAGCAGTGCCGATGGCGGGGAGTCTTGGGATTCCGTTTGGGTGGCCAATGATTTGCCCGACCCGGTTTGTCAAGGCAGCCTGCTCAATTTTACCCAAAAAAACGGGGAGAAAGTGCTGCTTCACTGCAACCCTAACAGCCAGACGGAGCGCTGTTGTCTGGTGCTGAAAAGTAGCTGGGACAATGGGCGAACTTGGCAACTTGCCCATGAAATCTATCCAAAAAGTTCAGCTTATTCAGACCTTGTTGAGCTGGAGGCAGGCTTGGTGGGTGTGTTGTTTGAGGGGGACGATTACTCAAGGATTTATTTTGCACGGTTGGAACTGTAAGGCTCAATTTTCTCCTTGGAATTTTAACATTTGCCACCAGTAGATGCATCCCTCCCTTTCCTTTTCTCTCTTTACCTTCGCAAAATTTCTCACAAAAAAATCAGGACATGAATTGGAAACCCAACACAACTGCCTTTTTCAAAATTCTGTTTTTCAGCCTTCTTACCACCGCTCTTTTTGCGCAAGAAAAAGGAAAGGAAAAACCCGCCGAAGCTGCCCCCAAAAAGAGCAACCACGGCTTCGCCTTCGAGCAGCTCGGCACGGCGCTGCCCACCCCGAACGAATATCGCACCGCCGACGGTTCGCCCGGCCCAGCATACTGGCAGCAGCGTTGCGACTACCAAATCGAGGCATCGCTCGACCCCGAAAAGCACCAATTGACAGGTAAGGAACACTTGACTTACCACAACAACTCCCCGCAGACCCTCCGCTACCTCTGGCTCCAGCTCGATGAAAACCAACACGCTGCCAGCAACGACCTGCACCATGCCCACCCACACAATATCCGGGACAACATGAACGAAAACGCCATGCGGATGCTCGAATCTTGGACGGAGTTTGGTGACTACGGCCACCGTATAAAATCCGTGACGGACGACAAGGGCGCTCCGCTCAAGCATTTCATTGACAACACGGTGATGCGGGTGGAACTGCCCCAGCCGCTTGCTCCCGGCCAGAGCTTCGACTTCAACATCGAGTGGAGCTATGTGCTCATTGACCGCATCAACAACATCACCTTTGGGCGGGGTGGATATGAGTTTTTTGAAAAAGATGAGAACTACCTTTTCACCATCACCCAGTGGTTTCCACGGATGTGCGTGTACAGTGATTTCGAGGGCTGGCAGAGTGACCAGTTTACAGGTACGGGCGAGTTTGCCCTCAATTTTGGAAACTACGACGTGAAAATGACGCTCCCCAACGACTTCATCGTGGGTGGCACGGGTGTCTGCCAGAACTACGACCAGATGCTTACCCCTGATCAGTTGGCTCGGTGGAAAAAAGCCCAATCCAGTAGCGAGCCTGTGGACATTGTGACCCTGGACGAAGCGAACAAAATGGAGAAAAAGAAAAAATCCAAAGAGCTAAAAACTTGGCACTACAAAGCCGAAAATGTGCGTGACTTTGCCTGGACTGCCTGCCGCCGTTTCTGCTGGGATGCCATGTCGGTGAAAAACCAAGATGGCAAACCGGTGATGACAATGAGTTATTACCCAAAGGAATCCTACCCGATTTATCACCGCTACTCGACCAAGGCGGTGGCACACACGATTTTGACTTACGGCAAATTTGCCATCCCGTTCCCGTACCCGACCGCCATCAGCGTGGAGGCGCAAAATGGCATGGAGTACCCCATGATTTGCTTCAATCCGGGCCGGGCCGAGGAGGACGGCACCTATTCCGAAGGCTCGAAAAATGCTGCATTGACGGTCATATTCCACGAAGTGGGGCACAATTATTTTCCCATGATTATCAACTCCGACGAGCGCCAGTGGGCGTGGTTCGACGAGGGCATCAACACCTTCATGCAGTACATTGCGGAGCAAGAATGGGACAACAACTACGACTCTGGCGAAGGCCCACCCCACAAAATAGCTGGGTACATGAACCAAGACCCTGACGACTTGGAGCCAATCATGACTAACTCCGAAAACATCTCCGACTATTTCTCAAACGCCTACCGCAAGCCCGCCACGGCGCTCAACATCCTTCGTGAAACGGTGATGGGCCGTGAGAAATTCGACTACGCTTTCAAGGCATATTGTGAAAAATGGGCGTTCAAGCACCCCACGCCCGCCGATTTTTTCCGCACGATGGAAGACGCCAGCGGCCAAGACCTCGACTGGTTTTGGCGGGGCTGGTTCTACACCATCGAGAAAGTGGACGTGTCGCTGGACAGCATTGAGTGGCTGAAAGTGGATATGGAAAATGACCCGGAGCCGAAAGAAAGAAGCTTTCCGAACAAAATCGAGCCACCCTTCGAGACACTGACTAAAGCCCGCTATCGGGAAGAAGGTCACCAGTTCCCGGTGGAAAAAGACTCGTCTTTGCAGGATTTTTATACTTTCTACAAGCCGTGGGAGACGGCGGACAGTGTATCAACCAGCACGATGAAGCAGTTTGATGAGACATTTTCAAAAAAGGAGAAGAAGAAACTTTTTGGCGACAAAAACTACTACGAACTGAGGTTCAGCAACAAGGGCGGCTTGGTGACCCCCGTGATATTGGAGTGGACGTTCGAGGATGGCACGAAGGAAATCGAGCGAATACCCGTTGAAATTTGGCGCAAAAACGAGCAGAAGTTCACGCAGGTTTTTGTGAAATACAAGCAAGTTAGATCCGTCAAACTTGACCCTTGGCGGGAAACGGCGGACGTGGACGAATCGAACAACACACGCCCCATGCCAACCGAGCCGAAGCTGTTCATGGTTTACAAAAAGAACAAGTTCGTGCCGGACGAGAACATGATGCAAAAGGCGAAAAAGCGGAAGACGCTTAAACCTTGATTGGTTATGAGTTATGAGTTATAAGTTGCCAACGGCCCTTCAATAACTCATAACTCAAAACGCATAACTCTTGAGCAAGTGAGTGAGTTTTTAAGTTTCCTCAGCCTCGGTTTCCACCACATCGCCGACCCACGGGCCTTCGACCACCTGCTGTTCGTGGTAACGCTTTGTGCCGTCTATCGTTGGACAGAATGGCGGAAACTACTAGTTCTCATCACAGCGTTCACCATTGGCCACTCGCTTACGCTGGTATTGGCAGGGTTTCATATCCTGAACGTCCAGAAGGATTTGGTAGAGTTTCTAATTCCAGTGACCATTGTGCTGACAAGCGTTAATAATATTTGGGCCAAAAAGGCAGAGGGCGGCACTTTTTCCCGCTCCGTTTCAACGAATTACCTGCTGGCGCTGTTTTTTGGGTTGATTCACGGGATGGGCTTTGCCAATTATTTTACGGCCTTGATGGGCGAGGCGGGCAATATTGTCAAGCCACTATTCGCTTTTAATGTCGGTATTGAGGTGGGGCAATTGATGATTGTAAGCGTGTTTTTTGGGCTTTATTTTTTGCTGGCGCAATGGCTCAAAATACTGCACCGGGACTGGAATTTGTATGTTTCAGGGCTGGGTGCGGGTGGAGCGCTTGTGCTGATTTTGCAGAATTTGTTTAACCCCTGACACCTGAAGGGGAACCCACGGGCGCCAAAGTTTTGGAACTTCAAATATTCGAATCAATTTTTAAACTTCCCCGGTTAGGTTCCCCTTTAGGGGACAGGGGTCACAATATGCTAATAATCAATTCCTTTCTTGCTTTTTTCCTTGCCTTCCCACAGGGACAAGTCGGCAACGCCCCGGCGCTCGACCATGACTTCAAAATGAGCGTCACCGAAGTCGTTTACTCCGCAGAAACGAAGGCATTTGAGGTCAAGTTCTACCTCTTCACCGACGACCTGACGGCAACATTGGCGGGCGACAAAAACGCACCGCTTCCAGCCAGCAAGGACATCGGCGACTATGTGTTGAAGCATTTTGAACTGAGCGTAAACGGCGGCAAACAAACGCTCACTTTCCAGTCCATCCGCCAGAAAAATGACCAGGTGCTGGCCACGTTTTCCACGCCCGTTTTTCCCCAGAAAATAACCGAAATCAACGTGAAGAACTCGCTGTTGGTGGAGAAATTTCGGGAGCAGACCAACATGGTGTATGCGCTGCTGCCCGGTAAGGGGCGGGAAACGAAGCTGCTGAACGCAAGTACCACAGAAGGAGCGTTTACTTTTTAAGCTAATTTTTCAAAATATTTTCAATGAAATACCTTTCACTACTCACATTCCTATTCCTCACAACCTTCCTCACCGCCCAAGTCAAATCCAACCACGGCAATAAATTCGAGCAACTGGAACACGTGTTGCCTGAC
>JAHEAS010000411.1 GCA_024642645.1 Saprospirales bacterium
TGCTCAGCCTTGACGTGTTCCGTGGCCTCACGATGGCCCTGATGGTACTCGTCAACAACGCCGGTGGCCTGCCCGATGGCTCGCCGCTCGTACATGCCGCTTGGAACGGCTGCACCCCCACCGACCTCGTTTTTCCTCTTTTCCTTTTCATCGTGGGCATTGCCATCACCTTTTCGCTCACCAAACGCAAGGAGGCGGGTGAAAACGTGTACCGGAAAATCCTCATTCGCACGGCATGGATTGTCGGCATCGGCATCTTCCTGAACGGTGCACCGGGCTTCGACTTCGCCTCGTGGCGCATCCCCGGCGTGCTAACCCGAATCGGCATCGTTTACGGCATTGCGGCACTGATTTTCATGAAAACTACCACCCGCCAGCAGGTTTGGATTGCCATTGTCTGCCTCATCAGCTACTGGCTTCTGATGACCACCATTCCAGTGCCTGGCCAAGGGTTCCCAAGCCTGGAAGAAGGCAAGGACCTCGGCGCCTGGCTCGACCGCCTGCTGCTCAATGGCCACCTCTACGGCCACACCAGCCGGCCCGATGCTGGCTACCCCGCCTACGACCCAGAGAGCGTTCTCGGCACCATCAGCTCCCTCGCCACCTGCCTAGGTGGCATACTGGCGGGTACTTGGCTCCGCAAAAAACAGGATGACCTGCCCCGTTGGGCTGGACTTTTCGCCGTGGGTTTCCTGCTCGTACTCGGTGGCCTGCTCTGGGGTGAGGCATTCCCCATCAACAAAAAACTTTGGACCAGCAGCTATGTGCTTTACCATTCTGGCTTGGCATTGCTCACCCTCAGCACCGTCTGGTGGGTCGTGGATTTTAAAGGTAAAAATGGCTGGACTGCCCCTTTCGTTTGGCTTGGGGTAAACCCACTTGCTATTTATATCAGCCACGAAGTATTGGCAATAATCATGTGGACGATACCCGTCGGAGACAGTAGCCTGTACGACTGGATTCGGGATACCATTTTCGGATGGATGGGCCACAATTTGTCGGTGTTCTTCAACGCCCTTTTGCATGTCGTGGTGAACACCTTCATCGCTTGGGTTTTGTACAAAAAGAAGATTTTTATTCGGGTGTAAAAGTTGAGGATTTAAAGAATCGAGGATTTGAAGATTCGACTGAGACCCTGTCAAATCCTCGAATCCTCAAATCCTCAAATCCTCAAGAAAAATGATTTCCGTAAAAGAAGCCACTCAAATCGTCCTCGAAAACGCTTTGTCATTGCCTGATGAAACAGTGCCACTGCACCAAGCCGTCGGGCGAGTGCTGCGGGAAACCCTCGAAGCTGACCGAGACTTTCCGCCCTTCGACCGAGTTTCGATGGATGGGATTGCCATCCATTTTGAAGCTTTTGCAAATGGACAGCGCCGATTTTTTATCGAAAAAACACAGGCGGCAGGCGCTCCGCAATTGGCGCTGGCGCGAACGGAGAACTGCATCGAAGTAATGACCGGAGCCATGTTGCCGCAAGGCACGGACACCGTCATTCGCTACGAAGACCTCAGTATTGATGAGGGTTTTGCGACTATTTTCATCGAAAAAATCGAGGCAGGGCAGAACATCCACAGACAGGGGATTGACCGTCCGCAAAGCGATGTCATCGTTGCGGTGTGCCGCAAAATCTCACCTGCCGAACTCGGCGTGGCCGCCACCGTCGGCAAGTCGGAAGTGCGGGTAGCTGGTCTGCCCAAGGCCTGCATTCTTTCCTCCGGCGATGAACTGGTGGAGGTACACGAAACACCTTTGGCCCACCAAATCCGCAAGTCCAACGTGCATGTGATGGCCGCCGTGCTAGGTACTTGGGGCCTTGCCGCCGATATGCTCCACCTGCCCGATGACCCTGGTGCCATTGAGGCTACCCTGTCCGATTGTTTGAAAAAATACGATGTGCTGTTGATGAGCGGCGGCGTTTCGATGGGAAAGTTTGACCATTTGCCGGAGGTGCTCGAAAAAATCGGCGTTCGGAAGTTGTTCCACAAAGTCTCGCAGCGGCCTGGCAAGCCGTTTTGGTTCGGTACTTCGAGCAATACTACAGTATTTGCATTTCCCGGCAATCCAGTGTCGTCGTTTATGTGCCTGCACCGCTACTTCCGTCCTTGGCTTCGGATTTCGCAAGGTTTGGAAGCCATTGAAAATAAATACGCCGTACTGGCGGAGGATTATTTTTTCAAACCCAACCTGACTTATTTTTTACAAGTAAAACTGACGAGTGGCAAAGATGGGCGACTGCTCGCCACGCCCGTTACTGGACAAGGCTCCGGCGACCTAGCCAACCTCGTGGACACGGATGCCTTTTTAGAATTGCCCCTGGAAAGGCAAGATTTTAAAGCAGGGGAGGTATTCCCCGTTTGGCAATATCGGTAGCACGTACTGCCGATATTGCCAAACAAGGTGATTAGTTTCTCTAAAAATTAATCCAGTACACTTCCCTTCACTTGGCTCCATGATCTCACCAAAATGAGGGTAGCAACAATGGTGACGCCAAGGCCGATGAGTGCCTTGCCTATCTCCCCGTACATCCAGAAGCCCAAGCCGAAAAGCGCTCCGTAAACAAGGAAGCAGCCTGCAATCATGCACATGATTTCGAGGGGCAGCTTGCCGGGGGCAACATCACTGGGTTGTAATTCACCTGCTTTGAGGGCAGGCTGTATGACCGATTGCCAACCAGTGGGCTGCGGCTTAATCAGCTTGTAAAAACTGAGCAGTTTGGAATGAGCCGTGGGCTGGGTCATGAAGGTGACTACAATCCAACCAACTGTGGTAATACCAACCCCGGAAAGCAGTTTGATATGGGAGGGGATATCTGGGAATCCAAACTCAAACACGCAAGCCACTACGAACGAAATAATCATCGCTGAAATCTCGCTCCAGGCATTAATGCGCCACCAGAACCAGCGCAGGATGAAAATCAGGCCCGTGCCAGCGCCAATCTGAAGCAGGATATTGAAAGCTTGGAGGGCATTGGAAAGTGCCAGTGCCAAAATTGCTGAAAGCACCATCAGCACCACGGTGGAGATGCGGCCCACGTTCACCAGTTCCTTGTCGCCTGCCTCCGGCTTGATGAACCTTTGATAAAAATCGTTGACCACGTAGCTCGAACCCCAATTGAGGTGCGTGGCAATAGTGGACATGTACGCCGCTATCAACGCCGCTACGATGACGCCCAGCAAGCCGCTCGGCAGGAAGGTCATCATCGCCGGGTAAGCGAGGTCGTCGTTGATGATATTGGCGGGCAGATCCGGGAAGGCTGTTTTCAAAGAGGCCAAATCCGGGAAAACGATAAGCGACGCCAATGCCACTGCAATCCATGGCCAAGGGCGCAGGGCGTAGTGTACGATGTTGAAAAACAGCGTGGCCGTGATGGCGTGGTTCTCGTTTTTCGCAGAAAGCATCCGCTGCGCAATATAGCCGCCGCCGCCCGGTTCTGCGCCTGGGTACCAGACGCTCCACCATTGGATGGCAATGGGCATGATGAGGAATGGTATCAGTACGCTCATATCGTTGAAGTCGGGCAGCACATTCAGTTTGCCCACCACGTTCGGGTGGGTGAGCATGGCATTAAGGCCGCCGACCTGCGGCAAATTGACCACCACGTAGGCTGCTCCCGCCACGCCAATCATGGCAACAATAAATTGGAAAAAGTCGGTCCAAATAACCCCCGTCAGGCCACCGAGCGAGGTATAGGCCACCGTCACGATGCTGGCAATCAGGATGGTTTGCATGGGCGAAAGCCCCAGCAATACCCCACCAATTTTGATGGCAGCGAGCGAAACTGTGGCCATGATCATAATGTTGAAAAACACGCCGAGGTACAGCGCCCGGAATCCCCGGAGGAAGGCTGCCTCTTTGCCGGAGTAGCGCAGTTCGTAAAACTCCAGGTCGGTGAGCACGCCGCTACGCCGCCAGAGCTTGGCATAAACAAACACGGTGAGCATACCTGTGAGCAGGAAGGCCCACCACTGCCAGTTGCCGCTGACGCCGTTTTTTCGCACGATGTCGGTGACGAGGTTAGGCGTATCAGCGCTGAAGGTGGTAGCTACCATCGAGAAGCCGAGCAGCCACCAAGGCATTGAACGCCCAGAGAGAAAATATTCAGAGGCACTTTCGCCAGCCCGCTTGCTCACCACCACCCCGATGACGAGGGAAAGGATGAAAAATGCAGCGACGATGGACCAATCCAGGGTTGATAGTTGCATTTGTTTAAAGTTGATTTTGTTTTGTTTCAAGCCTTTCAACACGAAGGTTCGGAGAGCACTGAGAAACACAGAGATTTGAACTAG
>JAHEAS010000412.1 GCA_024642645.1 Saprospirales bacterium
TCGAATCACCAAATACCTGCTGGATGGCCTTCACTTCGGCGATGTCGCCGAGCGGTGTGGAAGTGCCGTGTACGTTGATATAGTCAATTTCGTCGGGGTTCATTTTGGCATCGGCGAGGGCAGCCTTCATCACGTTGGCAGCGCCGAGACCTTCCGGGTGCGGGGCGGTGATGTGGTAAGCATCGGCAGTTGCGCCAGCGCCAACTACTTCGCAGAGAATATTGGCACCACGGCGCTTGGCGTGTTCCAATTCTTCTACAACCAGTACGCCAGCACCTTCACCGAGTACGAAGCCCTCTCGGTCGAGGTCGAATGGGCGGGAGGCAGTGGCAGGGTCGTCGTTGCGGGTGGAGAGGGCCTTCATGGCGCCGAAACCACCAACGGCTACCTTTACGACAGGTGCTTCAGCGCCTCCGCAGATGACAACGTCATTGCGGCCAATGCGAACGTTGTCGAACGCATTCATCAGCGAATGTGAGGACGAGGCGCAGGCGGAAACGATGGCGTAGTTGATGCCCCGGAATCCGTATTTCATGGAGACATGGCCAGAGGCGATGTCAATGATCATTTTTGGAATGAGGAAGGGGTTGTAGCGGGGTGTGCCGTTGCCAGTGGTGAATTCTTCCACCTCTCTTTCCAGCGTGGCCAATCCGCCGATACCAGAGGAAATGACGACGCCCACCCGGTCGAGGTCGAGTTTTTCAGGGTCAAGGCCAGCGTGGGCGATAGCTTCGTCGGCAGCGACCATGGCGTAAATGGAGAAGTTGTCGAGGCGACGTACTTCCTTTTTGTCAATAAATTCCTCGGGGTTGAAGTTTTTGACCTCGCAGGCGAACTGGGTCTTGAAATTGGTCGCGTCAAATTGCGTGATGGGGCCAGCGCCACTCACACCATGCTGCAAGCCGTCAAGGTATTCCTTGATGTTGTTGCCGATGGGGGTCAATGCGCCGATGCCAGTGATGACAACCCTTCTCATAAGTTAGTTTTAAATGGCAAAAATCAGGAGGCAGACGTGTAATAAGGATGAAATCAACTGCCTTGGCCTGCTGCGTAGATGAATGAATAGGAGAGAGAAGCCAAAAACCTGCATGGTGCGAGGTTTTTGGCTTCGGCTAGAAAACGATTCAGGCAGACTGACTACGAATTGGATTCGATGTACTCAATGGCCTGTCCTACAGTTTGAATTTTTTCAGCCTGCTCATCGGGGATGGAGATGTCGAATTCTTTCTCCAATTCCATGATGAGTTCAACGGTATCGAGCGAGTCGGCACCGAGGTCGTTGGTGAAGCTTGCCTCTGGGGTAACTTCGGTTTCCTCAACGCCCAGTTTTTCAACGATAAGTTGTTTTACGCGATCTGCAATGCTAGACATATCAAACACTGTTTAAGTGGAAAAAAAGCTATTTGGATATTGGACCTAGGCTAGTAGTAGAGGTGCTAATTTTTGTGAGCGAACCATTTACCACTAGAACTCCTTTGCCCTTTGCTCCAAATGATTTTAAAATTTCGTGCAAAGAAAGGCAAAGTCGGGCGATTGGAAAAATTTTTTTGGAAAAGCCCTTTAAATATGGCTGCCTTGGGCAGTTTCTCAAAAAATAACCAGTTGAGATTTGTCAAGTTTGTGGAGCAATGTACTTTTGGCGGCCAATGAATTTTGTTAAAAATACACTTAGTTGAATTTTCCCCTAAATTTGGGTGTTCTAAGCCGTTTTTATCGTGGCAGAACCTTTGACAGACAAGGACAAGGTTGTTGCAAAAGATAATTCGAACTGACGGAATCTAAGCATCTTTGCACGTTAGTGCAGCCAAAATAAGCCTTCAATTTTATCAAACCTATGTTGAGCAAGGACGAAAATAGTACGAAAATAGTGGCCACCGTTGGCCCAGCCAGCAACAACTACGAAATGCTGAAAAAACTCGTGGTGGCAGGGGTTGACATCTTCCGGCTCAACTTCTCCCACGGCAAGCACGAGGCACATTTGGAGGTCATCAACCACATCATGCGGCTGAACGAGGAACTGAACGTCCATGTGGGCATCCTCGCCGACCTGCAAGGCCCAAAGCTCCGGGTCGGCAATATCAAAAATGAACCGCTTTTGCTCGACAAGGGCGACGTTATCACCTTTGTGAACAAACCTTGCGAAGGCACCAAGGAGGCCATCTACATGAGCTACCAAGCCCTCGCCGAAGATGTGAACATCGGCGAAATTATCCTCGTGGACGATGGTAAAATCCGCCTCAAAGTGCTGGAAACCAATGGCAAGGACACCGTTCGCCTCGAAGTGACGCATGGCGGCCCCATCCGCTCCAACAAGGGCGTGAACCTCCCCAACACCAAAATCAAGCTGCCCGCCCTCACCGAAAAGGACATCCGTGACCTCAACTTTATCCTCACGCAACCTGTGAATTGGATTGCCCTGTCGTTTGTCCGCTCCGCCGAAGATTTGGACGGACTTTGGAAACGCATCAATGCGAAAGGCCACCCCGCCAAGGTCATTTCCAAGATAGAAAAACCGGAGGCGCTAGAAAATATTGATGAAATCATCAAAGCCTCCAACGGCATCATGATAGCCCGTGGCGACCTCGGCATAGAGACCCCCATCGAAGGGCTGGCCATGACGCAGAAAAGCATCATCGCCAAGTGTATCAAGCGCTCCAGGCCGGTCATCGTGGCCACCCAAATGATGGAATCCATGATGGAAAACCCGACGCCCACCCGCCCCGAAGTTACCGACGTGGCCAACGCCGTGCTCGACGGCTGCGATGCCATCATGTGTTACGGCGAGACGGCCATGGGGAAATTCCCCGTGGAAACCATTGAAACAATGGGCCGAATTATCCGGGAAGTGGAGACCAACGACCTCTACAAAGTGCGTTTTCCTGAACCTTCGCCCGCTTCCAAAACCTTCCACAGCGACGTGGTCTGCTACAGCGCCGTGGATGTTGCGGAGCGCATCAATGCCAAGGTCATCACGGGTCTGACCGTATCTGGCTATACCGCCTTCAAAGTCTCCAGCCGCAGGCCGCAGCGCAAAATCTGCATCTTCTCCGGCCAAGTTCATATCCTCGCTACCTTGAACCTCGTTTGGGGCGTCAAGGGCTACTACTACGACAAGTTCACTACCACCGACGAGACCATTGAAGACACCATTGCCATCCTAAAAGCAGAGGGCGAAGTGGAAACTGGCGATGTGGTTGTCAACATCGGCTCTATGCCGCTGCAAAAACGCCTGCGCACGAACATGCTGCGGGTGACGGTGGTGGAGTGATTTGATTTCGGATTTACGATTGCGGATTAGGGCTACGGATAAATTCCGGCCTTTCTTTTTCAAAAAAGTGCTTCATTTAAAGGGTTTGTTCCAAAAAACTTGCCTTCCGTCGCACCTGCTTTGGCGTTACCGTTGGTATGCGGTTATATTTGCGCCGCAATTTTTTATCACAACCCTAAAACTCGTATTCCCTCAAACCCTTCTTCATGCAGGCAAAAATCATCAACCAATCCCCATTTCCACTGCCGAAATACGAAACTTCTGGTAGTGCTGGGATGGACCTTCGGGCAAATATCTCCGTATCCATCACCCTTGACTCCTTGGAGCGACAACTCGTTCCCACGGGACTTTTCATGGAATTGCCCGTGGGATACGAAGCACAGGTGCGGCCCCGCAGTGGGCTGTCCATCAAGAAGGGCCTCAGCCTCGTCAACTCTCCCGGCACCATTGACTCGGACTACCGGGGCGAAATCAAAATCATCCTCGTCAACCTATCCAACCAGCCGCAGACCATCGAACCCGGCGAGCGCATCGCACAGATGGTGATTGCCCGCTACGAGCGCATTGAGTGGGAGGAAACGGAAGTGCTTTCGGAGACAGATAGGGGGGCTGGCGGGTTTGGCAGTACGGGGGCTTAAATGGTATGGGGTATAGAGGTATGAAATTTGCCAAACAGGCACAAGGCTCTTGATTAAGATTGTGCAGCATGCAGAGAAATCATAAATCTTAATTCATGCAATCTTCGTCAATCAGAATCCAGTCATTTGTAGCAACGCAACAATCAAGGCTGACCCATGCGGGTTGCTAAAACTGTTCTTTCATGAAAATCATCATCCCAATGGCAGGTCGTGGCACCCGCCTCCGCCCGCACACGCTGACACTTCCCAAACCACTCATCCCCATTGCTGGCAAGCCGATGGTGCAGCGCATCGTCGAGGACTTGACATCGGGCTACAATGGCAAGATTGAAGAAATCGCCTTCATCACCGGGGACTTCGGCAAGGAGGTGGAGCGGGAACT
>JAHEAS010000413.1:0-1092 GCA_024642645.1 Saprospirales bacterium
TGGAATGTTTGGAAGCGGGACTGCCCAGCAGATGGACAAACTTAACAAAGAAATGGATGGCCTAAAAATTAAAGCAGATAGAGAAATTGGAATTAAGGCCTTAGCCTACAAGTCAGCAATCATCCTCTTCGGCAAATCGTACAAACATCCTTCAACAATTGCCGAAGTAAAGGAAATGGAAGCAGATGACTTGCTTGCTCAAATCAATAACGAGGATTCTTTTTATGCAAAGTCCTATTTTTTTCTCACAAAAAGCCATCTATGTCGAATACAAGGTGACCACCAAACCGCAAGCCAGCACCACAAGAAAATTTTGGAGATTTGGGACAAGCATCCACATATCCGTGACACCAATCCACGGATGTACAAAGTTCAAATTACCAACTATCTGAACGGTTTGCACCTTATCGAAAATTATAAATTTTATGATGAATGGCTTGCTAAGTTTGAGAGCATCCCCGACACCAATTTTGATGAAGAAGCTGGCAGTTTTAAAGACTTCTACCATTTATTCCTGCTTTATTTACTCAATACCCAACAATTGGTAAGGGCAATGAAACTCGTTCCAAAAATTGAAGAGGGACTTGAAAAATACAAATCCAAAATAAACACGGCCAGAGAAATGGCCCTTCGTTACAACACCTTTCTCGTCTGCTTCTTTAACGAAGAATTCTCTAAAGCACTTGACTGGTTGGATGCCATGAACCTGGGCAGTAAGTTTGAAGCCAAAGCCGACGGTCGTGCTCTTGCAAGGATAATGCGGGTAATCGTCCACTATGAACTTGGCCATAGCCGTATCATCGATGACCTGCGAACCTCCGTCTATCGTAAGCTCAAAAAACAAGAGCAGTTGCATCTTTTTGAGCGCACGATACTTGACCATATCCGCCTCATGGAACAAGTTGATAGCAAAACTGCGAAGAAAGCACTCTTTGAGGATTTGATTTTGAAACTGAAAAAAATAGGGGAAGTCGAAGGTATGAACAATGTTATTGGACTGGAAGAAATCCTATGTTGGGCAATAAGCCGCCGTGACAACATACCATATACTAAGGTGCTGCAAGATAAATTAAAGCATTAGCAATTAAATTT
>JAHEAS010000413.1:1102-4283 GCA_024642645.1 Saprospirales bacterium
TACCTTCCCATTTTCAATGCTGCAACGCTCATTTTTACAAAACAAAACGACATGAGTGCACAAAACTGGCGCATCAAGCTTTCTCTTTTCCTCAATTATTTTGCTTTCGCAATCCTGCTCAATAGCGTTGGAACAGTCATTCTCCAAGTTCAAAATAACTACGGTGTTCCCACTTTCAACAGCAAGGAGCTGAAACTTCCCACCACCCTAAGCATCGAAATGGCGAGCATCCTTGCTGCATCCACGGCACTTGGGCGTTTTTTGGCTGGGGCGATGCTCCTTTGGCGGCATTCGTTTTTCCGTTTATTGGTTTGTTTTTGGCACCCATTTACCCAGCCATCAACAGTGCGGTGCTAAGCGCCTTGCCTCACCGGATGCATGGCCCGATGTCGGGGCTGATAGTTATCCTCTCGGCTTTGGGCGGCACCACGGGTCTATCATCACCGGATACATTTTCGAGCATTTTGGTGTGCAAAAAGCCTTTTATTTTTCGTTGGCACCAATTACGATACTAGCCATCAGCCTGTTTTTTTTCAACAAACTTCAAAAACAAGAATTGGCAAAAACGACGTAATTAAGTAGGCATGTAATTGAAATGATGTAACCTCTCACTAAAAAACCTTAAACATACTCCTATGAAATACATCCACGAACTTGGCCCACTTTTCCACGATGTGCAGATGTCTGGTATTTTTCCTGATAGCAAGACATTTCCAGATTGCTTGCCCAAAAAGGCATTGGCGACCATTGCAAAGCATTATGAAAAAAATAAAAAACTACCTGGCTTTGAATTGGCAACTTTCCTTCACGAGTATTTCGACTTGCCGGAGAACAGGAATGGCTTTGCGAACAACCCCAGCGGTTCATTAGGTCAGCATATCGAGGTCCTTTGGAATGTACTCACCAATCAGCCGGATGCCAAACCATCTAAACAATATTCGCTGTTGCCCTTGCCTAATACCTGCCTCGTGTCTGGCGGTAGGTACCGAGAGGTGCACTACTGGGATAGTTATTTTACCATGCTAGGCTTGCGGGTGCAAGGGCGCTGGGACCTCATAGAAAACATGCTTGATAATTTTGCCTACCTAGCTGAAACGTATGACTTCATACCCGGCGGAAACCGCAGCTACTACCTCGGCAGGTCGCAGCCCCCTTTTGCTTCACTGATGGTGAAGTTGTACGCTGAACACGCTGGCGAACAAGCGCTGGTTAAATACTTTTCACTCTTGACGAGAGAATACAAATTCTGGCAAGCGGGGCTGCAAGACCTCGACCAAGGCAAGCGTGACTCCAAGCGGATGGTGGCACTTGGGGGTGCCGACTACCTTGGTCGCTACTGGGATGAATTCGATACGCCACGCCCTGAATCATATCGGGAGGACGTGGAACTGGCGTTGACCTCCATGCAGCCATTTCCCCAAATTTACCGCAACCTGCGTGCGGCTTCCGAATCGGGTTGGGAATTTAGCAGTCGCTGGTTTGCCGAACAGGGCGGTTTTGCTGGGATTTGCACCACGGACATCGTGCCCGTTGACCTCAATTGTCTGCTTTGGCACCTCGAAACTACCCTGGCTGAAACCTGTGAAATTATTGGCCATGATGACCTAAAGCAAAAAATACTAGACGATGCGGAAGACCGAAAACGGGCACTGCTTCGCCATTGCTGGGACGATACCGATGGCTTTTTTTTCGATTACAATTTCAAAACTGGACGCACCACCAACCAGCGCACCTTGGCCGCCATGTTCCCCTTGTTTTTTAAACTTTGCAGCCAGCAGCAAGCCAATCAAGTGGCAGACATCATCGAGCAGGACTTTTTAAAGCCTGGCGGACTTGTCACGACGCTGTCGGAATCTGGCCAAGACTGGGATGCTCCAAACGGTTGGGCGCCGCTACAATGGATTACCTACAAAGGACTTAAAAATTATGACCACGAACGGTTAGCCAATGAGGCCAGGTCGAGGTGGCTAAACACGGTAAATGCCAACTTTGAAAAAAACGGGAAGGTGACCGAGAAATGCAATGTTTTAGAAGAAGGCGCCGAGTGCCTCCATCAAGAGAGGCTAGGTTGGGCCAGCGGGGTATTTTTAGGGATGAGGGATGAGGGATGATGGGTATGCTAAATGACCCATCTCATACCCCATATTTCACACATTGTTTTACCCGCCATTCACAATTGCCAATTTCCCATCTCCGCTCACGGCCATTCGGGTGATGTTGTTGACGCCAATTCTTTTCAGGTCAGCAACTTCTTGCCAGTTTTTGCCTAGCAACGGGTGGTAGCGATAGACCCGGCTGCCCTTGCCCATGACGATGGCGCCGTCTTTCATGATGACAAAATCCTCAGCATCACTGATGGTTTTTACGATTTCATCTACTTCAAGGGTGTTCTTGTCGAGGGCCTTGATGACCCAGTTGCCGTCGGTAATTTTATGAACGTAAACCAAGCGGCCACTCGGCGAGGTCTGAAAACAGCGACCCACTGAAGGGGAAAGATTGGCGATGGCGGCGTCGCGTGTATCTCCCATCGATAGATAGTTGAGGTTGGCGGAAGTGATATTGAATAGTGCCACTTTGAATTGGTCGAGCCAATGATAGTACCCAATGCCACGTAGAAACCTAAAAACCGCCTTGCCTTCGTCCCGGCGGTCGAGTGGGTATTGCCAGAGGCGCTGTGAGCGGTCTGCATCGGTCTCTACCCGTACCACACTGAAGAAAAGGTTATCGGGCGTTGGTTTCGGTGAAAACTCCGACTCAGCGGTTTGGGTCAGGCGCAACTTTGTCTTTGCGGCCAAGTCGAGCAGGTAGATATCGGTCTGGATGTCTTTAGGCGCTGCCGAGGAAATCAATAGCTCTGTGTTGTTTATGAAACTAGGTTGGTTATTATAGCCACTTTTGTTGAAATCCGTGAGAAACTGCGGATTGGTGAGCGTCAGGAGGCTGTCTCGCATGGATGTTTCAAACAGATAGATATTGCAAGTGGGCAAATCTTGGCCAAAGGCACTGGCTGTGAGCAGCATTGCGGCAGCAATGGAAGTGATAATTTTTTGCATGTTTGCTTGTTTTGTAAATAGCGTTACAAAGTAAGCGTAATTTCGCCAAAATGCTAAACGTTACGAATTGAATGATAGAAATTGCCATTTCAAAACTCGGCAGCAAATTCAATTTTGTAAAAAAAAAC
>JAHEAS010000414.1 GCA_024642645.1 Saprospirales bacterium
CCACCTTTATTTGCAGTATTTTCAAGAACGACCAAACGAGTACGGGGCAACCAATCGTAATTAGGTTTGATGGCCGCCTTGATTTGGTCTGCAGTAATTTTACCATTAGTTCCCGAAATGAGATTGATGGCCACCCCAGAATTGTAGGCATAACCACCGACTTCGTACTGATAGATATGCGAGTAATGGTCACAAATCACCTCATCAAGTGGCTGGGTATGGCACTTGATGGCTATTTGGTTGGTCATGGTTCCGGATGGACAGAACAGAGCCGCTTCCTTTTTGAAAAGGGTTGCAGCCTTGGATTGAAGTGAGTTTACAGTAGGGTCATCGTTAAAAACATCGTCCCCAACCTGAGCGGCCATCATAGCTTGGAGCATGGCGGGTGTTGGTTTTGTTACGGTGTCGGATATCAGGTTGATTTTTATCATTATGATTTTTTTGGCAAGATAGAAATCAGTCAGAACCAAAAGAATGTTTTCCGGGAAAAGAACTTTAGAATGGTATTGATTTGGGTTGGCAGGATTTTCGCTTAAAATATCATCTCTTCCTCCTTTTCGATAATTAGCCTCCAAAGGATTTTTTTTATTAATACTTGCCAGAAACCCCCTGTATATTGGCATATTCTATCATCAAAACAAGGTTATTAAAATGAAAATTAAAAGCATTTACCTCCTTGGCTTGTCGGTCTTGCTGCTTTCCGCATGTCAAAAAGACCCAGCCACTCAAGTTGAACAACTTGATACAGAACTAGAAAATGTACTCAAAACTGCCTCAGGCGGTTCAGGTAAATCATTTTACGTCTTGCCTTATAGCAACGAATTCAACAAAATACCGCACGACTCGAATAACCCCATCACACAGGCTAAGGTGGATCTCGGGGCTTTACTTTTTCACGAAACAGGTATAGCCCTAAGTCCAAAACATGCCAGCAATGCTGGCAATTATGCATGTTCTTCCTGTCATTTCGCCAGTGCAGGCTTCCAAGCAGGTAGGCACCAGGCAATTTCAGATGGCGGCATGGGCTTCGGAGTAAACGGCGAGGGCCGAATGCCCAATCCAGAATATGACTTATCAGAACTTGATGTTCAACCTGTAAGGACGCCATCCGCTTTAAACATAGCCTATCAGGAGGCAATTCTTTGGAACGGCCAGTTTGGTGCATTGGGAGTGAATGCTGGTACAGAAGCGAGTTGGACTGCAGGTACTCCAAAGGCTAAAAACCACCTTGGTTTTGAAGGCACTGAGACGCAGGCCATCGCTGCTCAGGAAGTTCACCGTATGAAAATGAATGATACTGTTTGTGTGGCCCTCAATTACAAGAATCTTTTTGACTTGGCCTTTCCTGATTCCGACCCTACCGAAAGATATGGCCAAGTGAACAGCGGCCTTGCCATTGCGGCCTATGAGCGTATCATTCTGGCGAACCAAGCACCTTTCCAGCTTTGGTTGCGGGGAAAAGAAAACGCCATGTCCGACCAAGAAAAACGAGGTGCAGTCCTGTTTTTTGGAAAAGCAGATTGTACGAGCTGTCACAACGGCCCCAATCTCGCCAACATGGAGTTTTACGCCCTGGGCATGAAGGATTTGTTTGAAACAACAGAGTCAACCTACGGTGCGAACTCTGAGTCTTGTGAAAATAAAGGTCGATACTGTTTCACCAAAAACGATGCGGACATGTACAAGTTTAAGGTTCCGCAACTTTACAACTTGGCCGACTCGCCATTCTATGGTCATGGTGCAAGCTTCCGCTCCGTTCGTGATGTGATTTCTTACAAAAACAAGGGTGTAAAAGAAAACCCGAATGTTCCTGAAAGCCAATTGGCCGAGGAGTTCAAATCGCTTGGGCTAACAGAAGCTGAGATTGACGATATTGCTGCATTCATCGAAAGGGGACTTCGTGACCCCAACTTGCTGCGATACCAACCACTTTCGGTGCGCTCTGGGCATTGTATTCCAAATAACGACCCGCAATCCAAGATTGACCTTGGTTGCAATTAATTTCGGTGAAAGAATGACAATGGGCTGTTTCCGACAATAAAAACAGTCGAAGAGAAAAAGCACAAGCCACCAAAGCTTGTGCTTTTTTGTTAGTAAAAAATGGAATATGACTTGCATTCTTCGTGAACTTGACAAAAAGGCTAATTTTGCACCAAACTAACCTCTGACACAAGCCTGTAATCATTCACTAAATAAATTCTTTCGATGAAAAATGCTATCAAATGGCCATCCTACGTTGCCATTGCAATGTTTGCTTTGTTGTTCTATTGCTGCGGTAAAAATGAAGCCAATGCTCCAGGAACTCAGCAAAATATGCCAATGACAGATGCAATGCATCAACATATTGACACCACGTTTCGCAATCATTTCGAAGAAGTAAACGTCGTCAAAATGCACCTTTTTGGCACCAATGAAGCCGACCCAAAACAGGACGACTATCCGTATGCCGGCAAAATAATTGAAGAAGATTTCATGAAATACCTGGGCGATGGCCTTCAGCCAAACGAAATTGGCAGCGTGTATGCCTGCTATCGTACAGAAGTTTACAATTTTTACATCCTGCGTGTGCCTGGTAAGTACGCTTCCAGCAACCTCGTTCTCGCAAAATGGGATAATGCCACCTCCAAACTCGTCAAAGTCACCGATTTGGCTAACCTTCAATGTGATGAAGACGTGTGCCAACAACAAGACGCTTGGCTCACCGACTTAGATGACGACCGTGTGCTCGACCTTGTTACCCGCAGCGCTACCATTAACAAAGGAGCTGTTTCTGATGAGAAATTCATGGTGTATGCCCAACCTTCCGAGGGTAGTTTCACAAAAGCACCGGACTCGCTGGCTATGCTAGCCCCTCAAACCAGCTACGTACTTTACCATAAGATGTGAGCAAAGTTTTGTGAACCTAGTTTATTGTTGTTTTAAGCAAAACTCAAAGTGATTAGAACCCGCTCAACAAAATTCTGATGTCAAAAAAAACAAAGAAACTACCCAAGGTCGCCTACTTCTGCATGGAGTATGGGCTTCATAGCGACTTCAAAATATATGCTGGCGGCCTTGGCATATTGGCCGGTGATTACCTGAAAGGTGCCAAGGATTATGACTATCCCATTGTTGGGCTTGGCATCATGTGGAAGCAAGGCTACGGCGACCAGATGATTGACGAAAACGGCCAGCCCTTTGATGCCTATCGCAACCGCAAGTACGAATTCTTGAAGGAAACAGGCGTGACAGTGGACGTGCAAATCCGAAACGTTAAGGTCAAGTGTAAGGTTTGGTTGGTAGATGCTTTCGGCAATGCCCCGCTCTACCTCCTCGATACTGACCTGCCCGAAAATGCTGATGCCTGGATTTCAGGGCAGCTTTACGGCTGGTTTGGCGAGGAACGTATCGCACAGGAAATGGTACTCGGCATTGGCGGAGTCAGGGCGCTTCGGGCGCTGGGCATCAATGTTGACCTTTACCATTTCAACGAAGGCCATGCGCTGTTTGCGGGATTTGAACTATTGCGGGAGCGGATGGAAGACAAGGGCGACTCTTTTAAAAAAGCAACGAAAAAACTGCGACAGCAAATCGTTTTTACTACCCATACCCCAGTAGTACAGGGCAACGAGACCCATCCTATCGACAGAATCATGTACATGGGAGCCAACCTTTGCCTCAAACGAAAGCACCTTTCTGAACTCGGCAGCTTGGAGGACAAAGACCATTTCAATATGACTGTTGGTGCGTTAAGGTTGTCCAAAAAGTCAAATGCTGTGGCGCAACTTCACGGAAAAACTGCCAACATCATGTGGGCAGATGTGAAAAAAAGCAGCAAAATAGACGCCATCACCAATGGCATCCACGTACCTACGTGGGTCGATGGAAAAATACTGCTCGCTGCCTATGATTTAAAAGCAACAGCACTGGACCAACTTTGGGATGCCCATTTCAGCAACAAAAAAGCCCTAGTTGATTTTATAGAAGAAAGAAACGGGGTAAAACTAGATGTGAACAAGCTCATTATCGGGTTTAGTCGTCGGGCAGTCCCTTACAAACGCAGTGACCTGATTTTTAGAAACCCAGAAATCATTGAGCCGCTGCTGAAAAACCAGACGATACAACTCGTATTTTCTGGTAAATCACACCCACTGGACGATGCGGGAAAGGCTATTGTAGCGAACCTCGTGGCCATGAGCAAGAAATATCCAAAATCGGTGGTCTTCCTGACCGATTACGACATGAGGATTGGCGCAGCGCTAACCCGAGGTGCCGATGTTTGGTTGAACAACCCCG
>JAHEAS010000415.1 GCA_024642645.1 Saprospirales bacterium
TTATTTTGGTTCAATACTTCGAAGCACTTTCCGAAGGATTCATAGTTGCTTTTCAGGCCGCCATACCCCAAGTCGTCCAGCCTGAATACGGGTACGATATGAAACCAATTGTAGAGCTGGCGAATAAGTGGATTTTTCACATAGAGGTCGCCACGAGCTAGAAAATGCAACGGTTCAGACTGCCAACAACCCAAGATACAAGGCTCAATAAAGGCAGTTGGGTGGTTAGCTGCTAAGATTACAGGTTTGCCCTGCGGTATTCGCTCCTGGTGCGAGATGTTCATTTTACGAAAATAAATTGACAGGGCTATCTTTGCGCAGGGCCTGACTATGCTGTAAACCATTTTTGATTTGTAATTTTTTTTGCAAACAAAGCGAATCGTCGCTCCAATTAAGACGGAGTCCGGAATTTGGGTTCCGAGTGAAAAGTTGCCAATTGTTCAATGATACAAGGCGGAAAATTGGGAGCATGGTGGCGCTCCGTGACCAATTTTTCAACGAAATAGCATTGAAAAAGAGGTGATTTTTCACTCGGAAGCTAAATTCCGAACAGCATCTAAGTGCCAAAAGTACAACCAGCCCGTCCATTTTCTTTAAAATGAATCGTCAAAAACATCTAATCGTAATCGGAGGAGCCACTGCTACGGGCAAAACAGCTGCCGCTATTCAGGTAGCACAGCACTTTCAGACAGAAATCCTGTCGGCAGATAGCCGTCAATTTTACCAAGAAATGAGCATCGGCACAGCCAAGCCGACACTAGAGGAACTTTCACAGGTGCCTCATCATTTCATCAACTCACTTTCGGTCCAAACAGATTATTCGGTTGGGGACTTTGAGGCAGATGCCCTCACTTTGCTCGGAAAATTGTTCGAAAAGCACAATGCCGTTGTATTGGTTGGCGGCTCTGGCCTGTACATTCGGGCATGTTGCGAAGGGCTCGATGAGTTCCCGGAAGTGCCTCCTGTCTTTATTGCAGAATTAGAATCGAAATTGCAGACGGAAGGAATCGCTGCTTTGCAAGCCGAGTTGGAACGGCTTGACCCCACTTATTATGAACAGGTTGACCTGAACAATCCGCACCGATTGATTCGTGCATTGTCTGTTTGCCGAGCGAGTGGCAAGCCTTTTTCAAGTTTCCGAACGAAAGAAAAAAAAGAGCGTTTTTTTAGGCCCATCTATTTGTTGATGGATTTGGAACGCCCTGTTTTGTATGAAAAAATAAATACCCGAGTTGACGAAATGATGACTCACGGACTACTCGAAGAGGCTCAAAGTCTTTATCCTTTAAAGGCATTAAATGCCCTTCAAACTGTTGGGTATCAGGAGCTTTTTGATTTTTTTGATGAAAGATGCACGTTGGAGGAAGCTGTAGAAAAAATAAAACAGAACAGCCGAAGATATGCCAAGCGACAATCGACTTGGTTTCGAAAAGACCCTCATTGGCATCCATTCGCTGCTTCAAATACGGCCGGAATGATTAGCTACATTGAATCAATCATGGAAGCGGGCAGTTAAAAAATCCTGTCCTTTCTCACTAATTTACCCAGGTCATCGTATGAAATAGTGAAGTCGGTTGGCCCAAGTGCATACGCTGCTACTTCGAAAGGGTTGTACCAAAAATAAATGCCCTCTTTTTGCAATTCAAAGTTGGCAGGCAGTTCAAATTTTTCACCCCAGAAAAAACCTTCATCCGTCAAATCGGCGTTTTGTGGAAAATCCCGCGCTTTCTTGAATTCTTTTTCCACCATTTTCTCAAAGGCTACTTGGTCAGTTATGAAAACAGGCCAAGTCAGTGATTTACCTGTTTTTAGGTCGAAATTCAATACTGAAACAAAGGAATTTGGATGAGCCCCTCCTGCATAAGAATATGCACCCATTGTTATGGAAACGACTTTAGGAGTGTGCAGTCCAACTTCCCCGGTGACACTGACTTCCCAGCCTGAATTTGCGGCATTATCTGGCTCGGTACTGTTGGCCGTTTGCCATTCGTTCAGAAAAGAATTGGCAGCGGCGTTAAGGTTTTTTTCAGAAAATTCGCCTGAAAACCCTTCAAATAACAAGCTCTGAATGAGGAAGCTGTAAATTGAGTCATTGATGGCCTGTTTCACCATAGGCACACCTGCCTCCACGATTGGGTAAACCATGTCCACTTGCGCACAGTCGCCGTCCGCTTTGTCACAGTCACCCAATTTCATTTGAAAATTCTTGATTCCAAATTGGACTTTGAGCCCCTTTTCGCTCTCCAATTTGCGTTTTTTTGACCCGCTGCAACCCGCAGAAACTATCAAAAGGATTATAATTAGTAGGTAATATCTCACGGCAAATGTTCTTTTTAAAAAACAGATTTAATGGAATGCTGAAATCCTCGGCAAAATTATAGCAACTGCCTGACAAACAACAGCAATATTTTCAATAGATTTCAAGATAAAACATGAATTTGCACAAACTTTCATTTGGTTTTGCTCAAAATAAAATGACCATGAATTACCTACTTGGAATTGTTTTTTGCTTAATTATCTCACCTGCTTTTTCTCAAGAGGATATGCTTCCTCGTGGGTTTACACCTGAAGAGAAAGCACTTTTGGAGTGGGAAAATTTCACCCAAATTCCAGCTGCTGTAGGAATTGAGTCACCTCCACCCTACCCTGTTCGGCACATGGCAGAATGGGAGGAGTTACAAGCACTGGCCATAACTTGGCGGTCTTATCCAGAAATACTGACCCAAATTGTGCTGGCTGCAGCATTGGAAGTGAAAGTTTTGGTTTTTTGTGATACTGAAAACATCAAAAATACCGCTGAGATAGGATTGCAAGTCGCTGGCGCAAACATGGACAATGTTGAATTCATAATTGCTCCCAACAATTCAGTCTGGATACGGGATTATGGGCCAAATTGTGTTTATGCCAATGATGTGGAAGACCTTAATTTCATTGACTGGGTTTATAACCGCCCATCCCGACCAAAAGATGATGCCTTGCCAACCGAGGCAGGCGCTTACCTCAATATCCCAGTGTACTCAACCACGCTTAATCCAGAAAGGATGGTCAATACTGGTGGCAATTTCATGTCAGATGGCATGGGTACTGCCTTTGCGTCGAAGCTGATATTGAATGAAAACGCCCCAGGAAATCCTTATAACGCAGGGCCTCACACAGAACAGGACATTGACAATATTATGGAGGATTACATGGGCATCGACCAATTTGTCAAAATGGAGACCTTGCCTTACGACGATATTCACCACATTGATATGCACATGCGCTTGTTGGATGAGGAAACAATACTGGTTGGAGAGTACCCAAGTGGCATTGCCGATGGGCCACAAATTGAAGCCAACCTACAATATGTACTAGATAATTTTAATTCTGGTTTTGGCACGCCTTACAAAGTCGTTAGAGTGTTGCAACCACCCGCTGCCAACGGCGCCTATCCCCCATTGGGAGACTATCGTACCTACACTAATGCGGTTTTTGTAAACAAAACCATCTTGGTGCCAATTTATGCGCCGCAGTATGACTCGATTGCTTTGCGTGTTTATCAGGAGTACTACCCAGGGTATAAAGTAGTCGGCATCAATTGCAATGGCATGATAAGCGCCAAGGGTGCATTGCATTGCATCACAAAGGAAATTGGCTCATCCGACCCGCTTTGGATAGTCCACCAGCGGCTTCAAAATGTGGAAAACAATAACGATTTGGGGGATTACCAAGTTACCGCACAAATAAAGCACAAAAGCAGCATCGCCAATGCTCAGGTTTATTACACCATCGACACTACCCAGGCCTTCGAACCAATAGTTATGCAAAGCACCGGAGTTGAGGACAATTGGGTAGCGTCAATTCCACACCAGGTAAATGGCAGCCAAGTTTTTTACTACATCTCGGCAACAGCAATCTCCTCCAAATCACAAGTCAGGCCGCTTACCGCACCTGTGGGTTACTATGAATTTACAGTTAACGACATGGTGTCTGAGGTTGCTGAAACAAAAGAAGTGAAGATGGAAGAAATATATCCTAACCCAGCAGTTTCAACAACTGCGGTCTCAATATTTGCCGGAAGTTCTATGGATGCGACCTTGGAATTGCATGACGTATTCGGGAGAAATGTCAAAAGGATATTCGAGGGAAGAATTCAGATGGGGTCTTCGAGATACTATTTCAATGCAAGCACTTTATCTCCGGGAACTTATTTTGTCACCCTAAAAACGGAGACCGAAACAAGCTCCCGGAGGGTAGTTGTGCATTGATAAAAAAGTGTGTGAG
>JAHEAS010000416.1 GCA_024642645.1 Saprospirales bacterium
AGGACTGCCACTCGGAGTCGGCATGGGTACACTCGACGTTTGACCACAACCAGTTTTACCCGTTCACGGGGGCACACGTTCCGATTCAAAACGATTGTGCGGCTTGCCACAACGGCAATTACAACAACACGCCAAATACTTGTGAGGGCTGCCACCTGCCCGACTACAACAGCAGCACCAACCCGAACCACGTGGCGCTTGCCCTACCAACTGACTGTGTGATGTGCCACACCACTGACCCGAACTGGGATCCGGCGACTTTCCCGATTCACAACCAGTTTTGGCCGTTCCAAGGTGCGCACGTGGCTATCCAAAACGACTGCGCAACCTGCCACAACGGCAATTACAACAACACGCCAAACACCTGCTACGGCTGTCACGCTTCGGAATATAACGGCGCAAACAACCCCAACCACCAATCAGCGGGATTCCCGACGACCTGCGAAAATTGTCACTCGCAATCTGCTTGGACGCCAGCCAATTGGGACCACGACAACATGTACTTCCCGATTTACAGTGGCAAACATGAGGGCGAGTGGAACCAGTGCAATGAGTGCCACACGACCCCGAACAACTACAGCATGTTCAGCTGTATTGACTGCCATGAGCACGATGACCCAGCAGATATGGCTGACAAACATCAGGGCGTGAACGGCTACCAATACAATAGCGCAGCTTGTTATGCTTGCCACCCAGATGGGCATAAATAGAAACTGAAAAGATGTAAGGGTCAAGCCTTAAGTCAGTTTCAAACTCATTTATTTTTAGTGAAAACAGGACTAACCATATTGCTTTTTATCTGTTGCTGGACGACCATGTTCGGGCAGGACGGGACGGCTCTCCTACAGGGTACGGCATCTTATGTTTCCTCGCAAAACGTTTATGTAAAATTTGCCATCACGGACGGCATTGCTAAAGGCGATACCCTTTTTGCCCAAATAGACAGTGTGCTGACGGCGTGTCTGGTGGTGAAGGACAAGTCCTCAACTTCGTGCGTTTGCTTGCCGTTGTTGGCAGAGAAGGTAAAGGTGGGTGAGGTGTTCTATGCCCGAGTAGTGAAAAAGGAGGAGCCTAAAAAAGTGGAGAAAACGAAAAAAAATGACCTGCCTAAAACAGCGGTGGACAGCCTTGCCGGGCCTGCTCCGGTCGTCATTACACCGGAGGCCGACGAGAAAACCCCATTGGATTTTAAGCAAAAAATAAGAGGCCGAGTTTCAGCCTCTTCTTACAGCAATATTTATAATGGGGATGAAACGCACCGGATGCGGTACGCCTTTACGATGCAGGGCAACAACATCAAAAATAGCCGCTTTTCGGCGGACAGTTATATCACTTTCCGGCACACCATTGGCGAGTGGCAGGAGGTAAAGGACAACCTCAGCGATGCACTGAAAGTGTATTCGCTGGCGGTAAAATATGACTTGGACAAAACATCGAGCATCACGTTGGGACGGAAAATCAACCAGCGGATTTCAAGCATGGGGGCTATCGACGGACTACAGATGGAAAAGGGACTGGGCAAATTCCTGGTCGGTGGCATCTTGGGTTCGAGGCCTAATTACGCCAACTACGGCCTTGACTTCGGACTGCTTCAGGCGGGGGCTTACGTAGGCTACAACACCCTCAAGAATTTCAAGCAGAGCCAAACGACAGTGGCCGTCATCGAACAACGGAACGGAGGGGCGACCGACCGTCGCTTCATGTACTTACAGCACTCGAACACGCTGCTGAAAGACTTGAGCTTCTTTGGTTCGATGGAAGTAGATGTGTATGAAAACATTAATAGCGAAGCAAAAACGACAGCAAGCTTGACCAACATGTACCTGTCATTGCGCCAGAAAATTTCGAAGAAAACAAGCTTGTCCCTATCTTACGACAACCGGAAAAACATCATCTACTACGAATCTTACAAGAGCCATATCGACCAACTCATCGACGACGAAACCCGGCAGGGACTTCGTGCCAACCTCAACTATCGCCCGTTCAAATGGGTCACCTGGGGCGTAAACTTAAGCTGGCGTTTTCAGAAAAGCGATATCAACCTCTCCAAGAACCTGAACAGCTATTTGAACTTCAGCCGGATTCCGTGGATAAGAGCAAGTGCTTCGCTCACAGCGAATCTTCTTCAAACCAATTACCTCGACAGCAGGATGTTCGGGCTCAGAATGACGAAGGATATTATTCCCGGAAAACTCAGCAGCGATGCCTATTTCAGAATGGTAAACTACAACTATACAACAAGTGACCTGAAGGTGCAACAGCAGCTTTTAGGGCTGAATTTATCCTATAACCTGACCCGAAAACTGGCTTTTTATATTTATTATGAAGGTACTTTTGACAAAAAAGCACAGACCTTGCATCGGGTGAACACGAAAATTGTCCAGCGGTTTTGAAGCTATACTTTTCCCATTCACAGCTTTAGAATTCCTACCTTTGCCCATCATCTAAAATTCAATAAAACAACGATGCAATCATTAAAAATACTTCCCTTTTTGCTACTCCTTGCAACAGTTTTCTCCTGCAACTCAGGCCCAGAAGAAATTCAAGCAGACCCCTCAAGCGAGACTGCCCCATCCCTCTTCCAAGACCCAAGCGGAGCAGGATCCCCAAACGTCAATACTTCACCTTCCCAACAGGACCTCGACGCCACGGAGCACAAGGTGGTGGTGGATGAGAAGTTGGACACCGACAAATACTCCTACCTACGGGTAAAAGAGAACGGTCAGGAATTTTGGGTAGCCGTGTTGAAGCAGGACGTGAAAATCGGCGACACTTACCTGTTTAGGGGTGGTTTGATGAAGAAAAACTTCCAAAGCAAGGAGTACAATCGGGTATTCGAGACGCTGTACCTCGTCTCCGATTTTAGGCCAGCAGGTGCCGCAGCAAGTGCAGTCACACCAGCAGAAGCCCATGCCAATGCAAAGGACAACTCAACGGTCGAACCGCCAAAGAGCGCAATACTTGCCCCGGGCGCTGTCAAAATAGCTGACCTCGTGGCCAACCTCGCCAAGTACGATGGAAAAACCGTAAAAGTGACCGGAAAAGTGATGAAGCTGAACCCCATGATTATGGGCCGAAATTGGCTGCACCTTCAAGATGGCTCTGGCAAAGGCGTAGACCTGACAGTAACGACGGTGGAACAAGTGACGCTTGGTTCAACGGTAACACTAGAGGGCGTACTTGCACTTAAAAAAGACTTTGGGGCAGGGTATAAATACGATTATATTTTGGAGGGGGCCGTGTCAAAGTGAAATTACCGCTAGTTCCGCCGTGCCGCCATTCAAACACGGAGGCACGGTGGAACAGAGTCTTAATTCAGAATTTATACGTTTTTCAAGCCTTTTTGATAGGCCCGGTGCCGCCACCACGCCACCAAACTCAGCACCGTCAGCGCACCAACCGTCCAGGGTACCCAAGCTGGAATTGGCACAGGGTCGCCAGCCGCATACGAGTGCAAGCCGGAGAGGTAATAGTTTACCCCAAAATAAGTCATCATCACTGTCGCCCAACCGAATAGCGTGGACACATTGAATGCGTAAAGCCCTCGAAAACCGGGGATGAAACGCATGTGCAGAATAAAGGCATAAACAAGAATGGTGACCAAAGCCCAGGTTTCTTTGGCATCCCAGCCCCAGTAGCGGCCCCATGATTCATTGGCCCAAACCCCACCTAAGTAGGTGCCGATGCTGACCATGAACAAGCCACCAATGAGTGTCATTTCGCTGGTATAAGTCAGTTCTTTGACGATTCGATAGACCCGCTCCCCATTTTTTTGGTTGCCAAATATCATGAAAATCAGGTTGAGCACCCCGATGATGGCACCCAATGCAAGGAAGCCATAACTGCCTGCCTCCAACGACACGTGAATCATCAGCCAATAGGATTTCAGCACGGGAACGAGGGGCGTGATTTCCGGGTCAAGCCAGTTCATCCCAGCTACCATGAGGATAACAGCAGCCAATACAGTCGTCGCAGCCATCCCGCCGTTCGCCTTTCTAGCGAAAATCAGACCTGCCAGCGTGGTCGTCCAGCCGATATAAACCATGGACTCGTAGCCATTGCTCCACGGGGCACGACCGCTAACATACCAGCGCAACCCCAGTCCCAAAGTGTGCATTAAAAAGCCAGCGGCGAGAATTCCGAGCGCGATTTTGCTCGGCGTTTTCAGGTTTATGTCTGGTTTGAAAACGCCCGTAAAAAGCAGTGCCAGAAACAACAGCGACAGCAGGCTGTACACCATGCTCAAACGGTTGAATATATTGA
>JAHEAS010000417.1 GCA_024642645.1 Saprospirales bacterium
ACGATTTTTTTTTGACACGGATTAGCACTGATTCCACTGATTACCAAACCTATAATTTGTGTAATTTGCGAAAATTTGTGTCTAGAAGTCATCTCAAAAATGTCTTAGCATGATTTTGATACATCCGAGTAGTACAAAAGCCAAGAAGTTCTCTGAATAATATTCGTAACGAACCACTAGGCGACGGAAATTGAATAGCCATGCGAATAGCCTTTCCACCTTCCATCGTTTCTTATACCTCCGCAGTGGCCGCCCATCCTGCGTCCTTGGTTTTTTGCGATTGGAACGGTGCGGGGCTATCATTTCAATGCCTTGCGCTTCGAGGCTTTCGTCCAATGGGTCGCTGTCGTAAGCCCTGTCACCAATCAGTCTTGTAGGGACTTGCGCCAGGAATCTATCCGCCAAAGTGTCCTCAACAAGGGTGACTTCGTGCGGTGAAGCGCTTGCCATGTGAATGGCGAGAGGTAGGCCAAAGCGGTCTGTAATGGCCATGACCTTGGTCCCTTTGCCACGCTTGGTTTTCCCAACACAGAGGCCCCTTTTTTTGCCGGCACAAAGGTGCCGTCGATGAAACACTCGGAAAGGTCAAGACCGCCACGTTGGTGAAGGTCCACGGCAAGGACCTCCATGATGGTTGAAAACACGCCGTTGTCGGCCCATTTTTGAAAGTGACGGTGGCAGGTTTGGTATGGCGGGTACCTGTCAGGCAGGTCTTGCCATCTGGCACCTGTTCGCAAAATCCAAAAAATGCCGTCCAGGACGTGACGGGGAGGTCTTGGCGGACGGCCTTTACCGTCTGCACGTCTTTTATTCGGAATGTGGGGCTCGATTAAGGCCCATTGTTCGTCTGTCAAGTTCATAATAGCGTAGTCTTTTCCACGCTAATTTACAAAATTTCATTTTTGAGATGACTTCTAATCAATTTTTAAAACAAAATCATTATTCCTTCCTTGCCCAATGCAGCCGGGGTGAAGGCAGGTAAAATATTGCGGCTGCAATTGTCATTTAAACTTAAACTTTAATAAAATGAAACTAAATTTTCATTCATCCGACAGTAAAACTAAAGGGGTTTTATTATTCGCATCACTGCTATTATTAGCAGTTTTAATACCTTCATCAAGTACAGCCCAAAACGATTGGCCCTATGCTGGACAAAATCGCAACAATACCAGACACAATGCTTCAGAGCATATAATTACGCCCGCCAATGTTGCCAATTTGGTGGTTAAGTGGCAAACGGAAACTGGCAGCGATATTTCAGCAACGCCAAGTGTTGATAATAATGCTATTTATTTCCCGGATTGGGGTGGTAACCTTAACAAAGTTAATAGAACAACTGGAGCAGTAATATGGAGTGTATCTGTCGGCAGCCTCATTGGCGCTAACTTCAGCTTCTGCCGTATCACCCCGACTTTGGTAGGAAATAAAGTAATTATTGGAACCCAAAGTGACGGAGTTCCTGGTGCACGACTAATCGCAGTCAACAAAAATACTGGGGCTCTTATTTGGTCTACAGTGGTGGATGAACATTTTGCAGCGATTATCACACAATCACCAATGATCCATGGGAATTCAATTTATGTAGGAGTTGCTTCCTTAGAAGAAGCACTTGCCGCATTTATACCAGGTTATGAATGTTGTACTTTTCGGGGAAGTGTCGTTAAATTGAATGCCAATACAGGCAGTATCATATGGAAAACTTATACTGCTCCAGAAGCAAGCACAGGTTTTTCAGGAAATGCTGTTTGGGGAAGCACACCAGTGGTAGACCCAAGCCGGAATTCTGTTTATGTTTCGACCGGAAACAATTACAGTGTTCCAGCCGAATTGGAGGCTTGCCTGACAGAGGATTCAGAGGGTAATCTTCCGCCTGTAGAAGATATACTTGCATGTGTTGCAGGGATTCCTGGTAGTGCTAATAATTGGTTTGATGCCGTTCTTTCTTTGGACATGACCACCGGGGCCATCAAATGGGGAACTAAAGTATTACCTGTGGATGCATGGACAGTTTCCTGTTTGCTACCTTTTGAACCTTTTAATCCTGAAAATTGCCCGGATACGGATAGTCCGGATTACGATTTTGGCCAAGGTCCGGCCTTATTTAAAACGCCAAATAATGTTGATTTACTTGGAGTCGGTCAAAAAAGTGGCATCTATTGGGCATTAAATCCAAATAATGGTGCAATTGTATGGTCAACGCAAGTAGGACCTGGCGGAACAACCGGAGGTTTACAATGGGGTTCTGCAACCGATGGCAATCGCATATATACTGCAATTTCAAACAACGGATATAAGGAAGATTATTTGTTGGATGGAACTGTTATACACGGAGGTAAATGGGCGGCATTGAATGCTGCAACTGGTGAAATAGTATGGGATGCCGTAGGAACCGAACCACCAGCATTTGGTCCATATCCGGAAGGTGCACTTGCCACAAATCAAGGTCCGGTCTCTTCAGCAAATGGTGTGGTCTTCGCCGGAGCTACAAATGCTACAGGAAGTATGTATGCATTTGATGCTTCAAATGGCGATATTTTATGGTCCTTTGAAAGTGGTGCGTCTGTTATTTCTGGTGCTGCAATCGTTGATGGGAATGTGTATTGGGGAACAGGATATACCAATTTTGGTGTCGGAACAGGAAGCGGTGGAGCAGGAGGGTCGGGAACCGGTCACATCTCAAAGATGTATGCTTTTGAAATTGGAACGGGTGAAAGAAGCAGTGAAGATGCAAATTTGTCTGCGGTGAATACGGAAGATTTGGCGATGTTTGTCAATGCGCCAAATCCATTTGCCGGAAGTACTCAGATTAGCTACGATTTACCTTCTGATATGGATATAGAAATTTCAGTTTATAACATTATTGGAAATAAAGTTGCCACATTGATAAAAGGTAAAGTTGAAGCCGGAAATCATCAAATAACTTGGGATGCTTCCAATATGCCTGCCGGCACCTATATTGCAAGAATGATGGCAGGAGAAAAATCCTTTGGAAGAATATTAGTAGTGACCCAATAAAAAATAAAAATTAAACGGTTCATGACCGGCTGCACCCCAGCTTTATAAACTGGGGTACAGCTACTTTCGTAGCGGATTCAGGCAATGCTGGGGTATCACATCAAAATGTGATACCCCAGCTTCTTTTCGCAAATTACATTATCGAATCACGCCAATACAATTTCAAGTCCAAAATTACCAATTGAAAACAAAACGCCTATCTGTCCGATGCAGCCAAGGCAGGAGTGCTATCCCATGTGACTGCGGCAATAAAAATCCAAAGGAAAATGAGAAAGATTAATGCTTATATGTGCAACTAATTCAAGCAATATGCCTTCCTGCTCTTCATGTCTACTTCGTTATTTGCCTCGGCACAAAGCATCATCATTGATGATTGTAACACGGGCCCTTTTGCGCAATCAGGCTCAGGCTCCCAAAACGACATTCCTACCTCCGGTGCCATCGGTGGAACGAGGGACATAAGCATATCAAATGCCACCAGTCCGTTTGCCTATATGAGTAGGAACACGAGCACTGGCTATTTGACAGTTAATCCCTACAATAACCTCAACTATGGAGCGAGCCCTCGCCATGAGCCGCAGCCAGATTTACCGAAAGGTGAAAGCGCTGACGGGCAAATCTCTCAGTCTGTTTATCCGTTCCATCCGCATGCACCACGGCCGGCACCTGCTGCTGACCTCCGACCTGACCGTTTTGGAAATTGCTTACGAAGTGGGGTATTCTGCCCTGAATAATTTCTCTGATGCTTTTTTGGAGGAGTTTGGGGAGCGGCCGGGGAAGGCGCGGGGGTGAAGTCTTCCGGCTTGTTGCCTTTCAACACACAATGGGAAAGAGAAGTCTGGCCGCTTCGGGCAAATGCAAGACAATCAGTGTTTTGCAATGTGCGCCAATAAAAACAAGGCCAAGCGGTATATTTTAAGATATTTGTCACAACACAAGTGGTCGGGGTCGGTTACTTGCGGATTTCTCTTTCACAAATGTCCATTTTCAAAAAAAACATACACCATTTCTTAGGTTGTGCGCTGCTGTGCATGTTGGCCGGTTGCAACACCCCTTCCAGCCCCCCTCCTGCGACTGTCCCTGCCTCCCAAATTTGCGTCCTGAACAGCACCGACAACCACAAGCTGCAGGGGTATCTCCAGCTATTGGCCGATACCGCCGGATTTACCATCGAAGACATCGTTCAGCCCGAAATGCAGGCTCAGTTCGTGCCCTTTCCTGAAAAGAAGTTCGAGCCGC
>JAHEAS010000418.1 GCA_024642645.1 Saprospirales bacterium
GTATTTCAAAACTTCGGGAGAAACGGAATCTTCCATATTCAGAGCAACCACCAACCGCTCGGCTCGGCGGCAAACACAGCGTGCAACATGGCAATATGAGACCGTTGGGTGACCTCCGGGAAGAATGAAATTTTTAAGTGGGGACAGTGTCGATTCCATCTCATCTATCTCATTTTCAAGGATTTGTATGTCTCCTTGGGCAATTGTTGGGATGGGCAAATTTTTCGAGGGGTCGGTAGCAAGGTTTGCTCCAAGGTCAAAAAGTCGGTTTTGTATTTCAAATAATACCCCTCGAACATGTTCATCCTCCGTAGAGTCACGCACCAACCCAATGAAAGAGTTTAGTTCATCTACTGTGCCATAGCACTCGATGCGCAAATGGCTTTTGGGCAGACGTTTCCCTCCGAAAAGGGCGGTTTGGCCTTCGTCGCCAGTTTTGGTATATATCTTAAATGCCATTTGAAATTGTGAATTGAGAAATACAGGAACTAGCCTGCCAAATGAAACCCATTTAAGCTACCTCTAACACCTTCATCGGGTTTGGGTTCACTATATCGCTTTCAATTCTGCCATCCCTCATTTTAACTATCCGGTGAGCGAACTCGGCGATATCTGGCTCGTGGGTTACTAATACAATGGTATTGCCCAGCGCATGAATTTCTTCAAAAAGACCAATGATTTCGTAAGAAGTTTTAGAGTCAAGGTTTCCAGTCGGTTCATCAGCTAGGATGATGCTGGGGTCATTGACTAGTGCCCTTGCCACAGCCACACGCTGACGCTGCCCACCTGAAAGTTCATTTGGCCGGTGGTCCATTCGGTCACCTAGACCAACGGATTCTAAAACATGTTTTGCTTTTTCAGTCCGTTGTGCCCTGCTCAAACCTGCATATACCAAAGGCAATGCTACGTTGTCAAGCGCTGTGAGCCTTGGTAAAAGGTTGAAGGTTTGGAAAATAAAACCAATTTCCTTGTTACGCACGCCAGCAAGTTCGCTGTCGTCCATCGAGCTCACGTTGGAGCCGTTCAAGATGTATTCACCAGAAGTTGGTGTGTCCAAGCACCCAATTAGGTTCATCAAAGTGGACTTGCCCGAACCGGAAGGGCCCATCAAAGCCACGTATTCGTTTTTGACGATTTCTAAATTGACTCCTTGGAGCGCATTCACGACGTTGGCGCCCATGTAATAGGTCTTTACCATGTTGCGTACGGAAATGATAGAATTCATGCGTTTTTGATATTTTTTTACGAAAAACAATAACTGCTACTGCATCACTTTGGGCACTTTGAAATATGGTTCTGACTTCTCCGGTGCGTTTGACAATGCCTGTTCGTTGGTCACTTGTACTTTAATTTGGTCTTCTCGAAGCATGTTCACCGCATCTGAAATATAAGTCAAGGGCTCAATATTTGAGGTGTCAAGCTCCTTCAGTTTTTCAACCATTTGAAGGATGTTGGTCATATCCTTGCACAAGTGCTCTCGTTCTTCTTCAGAAAGTTCGAGCTTGGCCAAATTTTCAAGCCTTAAAATTAGGTCACGGTCTATCTGCATAATCGTTTTTTAGATAATTCGCCACATTTCATAGAGATAAATTGATTCATTTTGAATCGGAATGGTTACTTGACTCGGCCATCCAGTAGATATCCGCTCAACAAAAACTATATTTTGAGCAAAGTTTCTATTTTCGTGCCTGTTTGGGAAATCACGAATCTTATGAATGAACCAGTAAAACCCGTAGTGAAACATATTGCCATTGCCGGAAACATCGGTGCCGGTAAAACAACGCTTTGTTCAAAACTCGCCAGGCACTTCAATTGGGAAACCCATTTTGAGAGCACAGACGATAATCCATACCTCGCCGATTTCTATCACGACATGATGCGCTGGTCATTTAATCTGCAAATCTACTTTTTAAACAATCGTTACCAACAGGTTTTGAAGATTTTACAGGGCGAGCAAACGGTTATCCAAGATCGGACGATTTACGAAGATGCCTATATTTTTGCTCCCAACCTACACGACATGGGGCTGATGACTAGCCGGGATTTTGAAAATTATTTTGGCCTATTCCAAACCATGTCTTCTCAAATACAGGCTCCAGACCTGCTAATTTATCTTAAAGCCAGCATCCCTACCCTAGTTTCCCATATTCAATCTCGTGGACGTGAATACGAAGGGAGCATGAGTCTAGACTACCTGAAACGGCTCAACGACCGTTACGAACAGTGGATTGGTAGCTACAAAGAAGGAAAACTCCTGATAATCAACTCAGATGAGATTGACTTTGAATCAAATGCAGAGGATTTGGGAAAAGTCGTCAACACGGTCAGGGCTGAGCTACACGGATTATTTTAGACCCTGGGCTTTTGCTCCATTTGCTCTGTGGGTAGCTTGGGTTTGGTAAAAATACTTGTGCCTATTTCACTTTTGAGCAAAAGAAAACCTATCAAAGCGAAATGTACTACCAAGGCCACCAGCAAGGCAATTCGACTGCGCAAGGCAGCGGCATATTCAAATTTACGGTTCATTGTCATGTTGTTTGCGTTTTTGGTACAGCGTGAGAACGGTTGGGATTGTTCAATATTTTGGGCATTTTCGCATTAACAATTAATTTCATCTCACTCGATAGTTTCTTAACAAAAACGATGAAGCCATGACAGCAATCGAACAATTGGTTTTGGATTTCAAAACATTTTACGATGACAATCCATGGTTTGGCCCCAGTTACACCGAGGTAATTTCTGACATTACGCCAGCTGAGGCGCTTTTCACACCACCCAACCAGCACTCTATCGCCGTGCTGCTTTGGCACATGGTAAAATGGCGTAGGGCACTGACTATCCGTTTATTGGGTAACCTCGGCTTTCGAGCCGACGATACTGACGATGACAACTGGGTCAATGCCTCCGCCCAAACCGCAGAATCCTGGGAAGCCGCAAAGGCGGCATTTGCAGAGCAGCAAAAAATACTCATGGAGCAACTGCCTTTGCGGGACGAGGCATTTTTAGAAACAGAATTTGTTCCAGGCAAGAAATTTAGGTGGCTTGTTAGCGGTTTGCTGCAGCACGATATTTATCACTTGGGGCAGGTGGCGATGGTGAAGGGGTTAGTGAGGAATCATGGCTTGTGACAGTAGAATTTTCAGGACTAGACTAATTCAATAATAAGGATAGGCGGCTCAACCCCCAATCCTTATTATTG
Source organism: Saprospirales bacterium (assembly GCA_024642645.1). GTDB lineage: Bacteria > Bacteroidota > Bacteroidia > Chitinophagales > Saprospiraceae > UBA6168. The sequence continues at coordinate 3,200 of JAHEAS010000418.1, forward strand.
ACAAAATGATGTTGCGTCAATTACTTACCACTTCCTTAATTAGGCTCCAGCAACTGAAAGAACTGGTCGAGCTTCGGCAGGATGATGATTTCCGTGCGGCGGTTTTTGCTCTTACCTTCTGTAGTGGCGTTATCCGCTTTTGGTACAAACTGGCTGCGACCACCGGCTGTCATGCGCTCTGGTTTCACATTGTATCTCCACTCGAGTAACCGCACGACGGATGTTGCCCGAAGGGCGCTCAAATCCCAATTGTCTTTGATGAAATCGGTCTTTATAGGAACAGTGTCTGTGTGCCCTTCAACAAGAATATCGAGTTCATCGTGGTCATTCACCACCTTTGCAATCTTGCCTAGAACTGTCTCAGCAGCAGATTTGATGGTGTAGCTCCCCGAGTTGAATAGCATTTTGTCAGAAAGCGAGATGTAAACGACGCCTTTTTTTACCTCGATGTTAACGTCCTCATCGTTTATGTCAGCTAAAGAGCGCTTTAGGTTCATCACAAGCGCCAAGTTCAGTGAGTCTTTTCGTTGGATAGTACCAGTAAGGTCCTTGATATAGGTGTTTTGCTTGTTGATAGCTTCCAGCGATTTTTGAATACTCTCGGCACCTGATTTGCTGATGACAGAAAGGTCGCTCAAGCGGTCGAGGAGGTTTTTATTGGTGCCTTGTAAGTTAGCGATTTGGTCTTCCAACGACTTCGCTCGGTTGCGCTCGGCAGCCAGTTCGGCCTCACGAGCGGAAAGTTGATTGCCTCGAATTTCAAGGTCAGTGCGGAATGTGGTTTTATTGTGTTCGCATTCTTTGAAGTCTTCTTCAAGCCTGCTATGCGATAGTCGGATACTATCACGTTCAGCTGTGAGGTCCGCAAATTTCTTCTTTGAAACACAAGAGGATAACAACGTAATACCAAAGATTAAAAACAGAAATTTTTTCATGATAATTGGCGTTTTAGTGGATTAAAGGGTTCTTGCATCACACCAGTTAATTGCCATATTGAATCATGGTTTATGAGGCTCAACATGGGCAATCTAAATCAAAATTGAAACAGCTTA
>JAHEAS010000419.1 GCA_024642645.1 Saprospirales bacterium
CCGGTGATACGCAGTTTTTGAATGCCCAGCCCGACCAGCATCCGAACGATGCGCAACATCTCCTCGTAGCTCATCAACTCCGCTTTTGGCATGTACTCGATGCCCTCCTCTGGCATGCAATAGAAGCAGCGGAGGTTGCAGCGGTCAGTCACTGCAAGGCGCAAGTAATTTATAGGCCGATTGTGGTTGTCTATGAGCATTTTCATGATTTACGACTGACGATGGCTGTGCGAATTTAAAGGTGGTTGCCGCTAGTTTCGCAAAGTTGCGTTATTTAACCAAAAGAAAAAGCCCCGAAATTTTGTTTCGGGGCTTTCTATTTGCTTTTGTAACCAATGTCACAGCGAGAATCTCACCGTCACGCCGCTTCGGATATTGGTGGTTGGGTAACCTGCCGAAGTTTTCGGGGTGTTCTTTGAGTAATCAAAAAAGAAACGCAAGGACAGCTGGTCGTTCAACTGATAAGTGATGGCCGGGGATAAAGTTACCCGTCGGCTTCCACGGTCTGGCTCCACGAGGCCTGTTATCAGCTCCCGGATGTTTGTCACGTCATCCCGAACGGAAAGGTCAAAGGCGAAATCCATGTCACCGGGTGTGTTCTGGCTGGCACGTTGGCCTGGCCGGCCGATGGTCGGCTTTTTGTCGTTTTTCTTGCTGGATTTCTTTTTCTTTTTGGGGGCAAGGAATCCCAATTTGGTATCTTTTAATTTGTACCCAAAATTCACGGTATATTCTTCGGCCTTGGTTTCTCGCAAGCGGCCAGTTCCAATCAATTCCAAGCGCAACTGCCTGCTGTTTTTATACTCGGTTTTGAACGACATGCCGTTTTTTAGCCTAACGTCTATTCCCAGCAATGGGCTGAACTGCTCGTCAATCTGAATATCGGGAACCTCAAAACGGGAGTAGTAATCCAAGGTCGTTTCCTTGAGCTTACCTGGGTCGGTGCGGTCATACTGGCGGTCGGTGTCAAAGCTGTTGACCACCAGTTTGCCCTGGTACCCATGCGTGATAGAAATGGTTTGGAAAACATCGGACAGGTTGCCAAGTTTCGCCAGTCCGTTATAGGTCAAGCGCCAGTTTGGACGAGGAATGGTTTTTATGATGACGTCACCCACATAATTGTTGGAAACTTTCATCGTATTGGCATCTTGACCCGTGTAGGCTGCGATGAAGGCAGGCAACAACACGTTCTGACTGAAAGGCCCGTAGCCCTTCGGGTAATTGAGGTATGCCGAGTCAATATTGTCGTGGACACCATTTCCCAATCGGTTGGCTACAATGAGTTTGTTGTCCTCAAACTGCTGGAACAAGCCTTGCAAGTCCTTGCTGAACAAGGTGTTCAGCGCCGAGTAACTTGTGTTGAACTGGCCGAAGTCGGTGATATTGGCGTGTTTAAATTCACCCTGTACCGGATCGCCTCCAAAATCTTCATAGCGGCGGAATTCCTCAGAGTGATTTTTGCCTTTCGAGCGTTTCGCCTCCACCGTTACCCGGAAATCGGTGTAAGGCTCCAGGTCTAATTTTCCGTCAATGACCTGCTCGTAAGATTGGGTCACGTTCTTTGGCAAGGCATATTCCAAATCTGGGGTTATCCATCCCCAGTTATTATAAAGCCAATCCTTTTTAGTGTAATAGTCATCTGGGTTGATGTTGGGCTGCTTGCCTGCCACGAAATCCCATCCCGGCGAGGTGAACTGGTTCATGCCCAACAATTTTGACTGCGGCAAATAACCGGGTATCACCGTACCGTAATTCTCGGTGTAACGGACTTTCAGCTTGCGTACCGTCATCAGTGGGCGAATGAGTGCCCGCTCAATGGTGGAAGGTTCCCGGTCTTTTTTCTTGTCATCCTTTCCGTTTTTGTCCTTGGCGGCGGCATCAGCAGCATCTTTTGCCCTTCTTTCCTTTCTACTGAGTTTTTCATCGCCTTGGGCATCTTTGGTGTCCACATCATCCTTGCCGCCTTTGGTCCTACCGCCAGGTGCAGGTCTGCGCTTCGAGTTGATTTTTTTGAGGTACTTGGAATAATTGTACAGTTTTTCAAAATCAAGGTCTCCCTCAACTTGGCGCCGTTGACCGTTGGTGATGACGTTTCCTATTCCATCTGCACCCCTAGCAAGGCTTGCTGCATCCCACGAGTAATCGGCATCGTAGGAAAGTTTGAGGCTCGTCCAGTCCATGAACGGTAGCACTTTAATCGGCACATTATAAGTTACAGAGTATTGGTGCTTGTAGCTCTTGGTCCGACCAAAATCACGGATATTATCGTAGATGGAATCCCGACGATAACTTTGGACATTAGAGATGTAATTAGGGTCGTTGGGGTCAAGCTGGTGGCGAAGACGCATGTCCGTCTCGTCCGGCTCGTCTATTACGCCGATGTTGTCTGCATTGAATTTGAACTTGAGGTTTTTGGTGAAATCCCAAGCAAAATCATATCGCCGATTCCAGAGGAATTGCTTGTTGTAGTAGGTGTTGTACGCTGGATTGTCTCCCGAAAAACGATATTTCGTACTGTTGAACCGACGGTCCAAGTCGGTAGAGACACTGAATGAATTCGGCAATGGGTTGAAATTTACCTCTTTGATAAACTTCAAGTACTTGTCGTTTTTGATGGCTTTTTTAAATGGCTCGATATATTTGACACTGCGTTGGTAACGGTAGTCAACGGCGCCACGGCGACGGGTGAGCACATCGCTCTCGATAATGGGGTCACGACGAGAGGTTTCATCAAAGCCATAGGTGAAACTAAAGTTGGACAGGCTCCAGGGCATCACTTTGCCGCCAGCGTTGGGGTTCTCCCAGCGCACATTCGTGAAGTTGTAACTCTTGATTTTGGTGGCAGTCTGCACCAGTTGACGGATGGAGTCAGGGTTGTCGGACAACCTAAGTTTATCCTTCACTTCAATGTCTCTGTCGTAAGGGTCGTATTGCGGGTTGTGTACTTCGCTGGAATACTGGAAATAGAACGGTAAGCGCAGTCCGATTCTCTCTGGCAAAAACTTGTCAAGTGAGAGTTGCGTGGCAACATCGTACTGCGTAATCTGCTCTCGGCTGCGCTCTTGCAACTTCTGGTCGAGGGCTCCAAATCCGATGCTGCTCGCTTTGCCGGAAAGACTCAAAGTTCCAAGGTCGGCCAATTGGATGTCGGCACGGGCCGTGGCAGCTACGCCGCCTCTTTCGTCGAGGCCAAATGCCCGAAGCTCGTTGACCCAGATTTCCACGCTCTTCGTGTCGCCGGGGTCGCAGTCGTCGCCTTGTTTTGCATTGCGAATGCCAATCATCAGCGCCTTCACATTGCCGAGGTTGGGAGCACCTTTTATACTGATTCTCGCATCGCCAAGGCCGTTGTCCCGCTCAATTATTTGAGAATAAATCTGCCCAGCACCAGTCGAACTTGCGTTTCTGTCAAGTTTCAGCTTCTTTAGTTCGTCAAATACCACGCTCAGGTCATTCTCCTTTGGCCAAACCACCCGCTGATAGTCGGGGTCGTTTTCCGGCACGCCAGAGTTGGGGTCGGAAAGCATCAGCGGTATTTCGTACTCATAAAAATTGTTCTTGAAGTCACTGCCCAAACGTACGAACACTTTTAGGTCGCCATTCTGCAACGGTTCTGGCCCAATGCCACAGTCGGTAGGTTCAGCGTGTACGAACATTTTCAGTTTGCTGTAATAGCGCATGTCAAGGTTCAGATTCTTGAACATTCCCCTGGCGTCGCCGTCTGCGAGGTCGCAAACCCGCATGGTCAATGCCTGCTCGTTTTGGTAAGCCTGCAAGTTCACACCGAGCGCCTGCTCACGGGAGATGCCCGGAGGCAGCACGTAGTTGAACGGGTCACGCTGGCTGTTTTCCTCGATGTTCACTTTGTTGAGTTCAAACAAGGTTTGGTTCTCAAAATCCGGTGAGGTAACGGAGAGGCAAGGCTCGCCGATATCCTGCTTGTAGCGGCGCCATTGGTTGCGCTGCAAGTCAAGCGTTGCGAAGCGAAACTGCACGGGCGCTTTGAAATCCTTGAAGTACATGCGCATGAATCGGATAGAGCGAAAATCTTCGATGCCACCGATTTTTTTGAAGTTCGGGTCCGTAGCTGGCAAGTCGAGCGGCACCCGGAAGCGGTACCAAACCCGGTTGTTTTCGCCTAGCGTTACGTCAGTGATAAACGGGTTGTCGAGGTCAATGCCTTTGTTGCCATCGTACTTGATGGGTACCCGGTACTGAAAATATCCCTCGGTTTCGTTCAGGGTGCGG
>JAHEAS010000420.1 GCA_024642645.1 Saprospirales bacterium
CATGAACAAGATGGTGAAAGGCAACCACCAGGGTATCGTGGCCTACCTCGCCTTGCTAGACTACGCTCAGCTCGACAACGTAGTGCCGGGCATCTTCGAGGAGGGCGAGACCCCGCTCATCCTGCTCCTCGACCGAGTGACGGATGTGCGGAACCTTGGTGCCATCGCCCGCTCGGCGGAGGTCTGCGGTGCCCATGCCATTGTGATTCCGAAGACCGGGAGCGCCCTCATCAATTCCGATGCCATCAAGACCAGCGCTGGAGCGTTGACCCGGCTGCCGGTTTGCCGGGAAAACAGCCTCGTGACCGCTGTGGAATATTTACAACACTCTGGCATTCAGGTACTTGCAAGTGACCTCAAAGCCGAAAAATACATTTTTGATACCGACCTTGCTTCGCCTACTGCGCTCATCCTCGGCTCTGAGGACGAAGGCATTCACCCCTCCCTACTCGACCGGGTGGACGGGCGTTTTCTCATCCCACAAAAAGGCACGACGGATTCGTTGAATGTCTCTGTAGCGGCGGGGATTATGCTTTACGAGGCATTGCGCCAGCGGGTGTAAATAATTGAAAATTAGGCAGCAGTCCAATTGTCAAATATCCATTTCCAATTTTCAATTCACAACTTTCCATTTTCCCGCAGCCAGTCATAGGTCTCTTGAATGGCAATTTTGATAGGTGTTTGAGGCATGTCCAACTCTCTTCTGGCTTTTTCCGGGCTGTAAAAATTCTCGTCGAGCGAGATGCGGCACATGCGGTAGCTGATTTTCGGCGCTTTGCCTTGGAGCTTCGCAATGCCTGTGGTCACCCGCCCGAATAGCAAAACCAAACTAGCGGGAACGGCCAGTTTGGGTGGCTTCACGCCCAGCACCTCAGCGATGAGGTTGAATATTTCCTGATAGTTCATGTTCTGGTTGGCGAGCAGGTAGCACTCGCCGATCCGGCCCCGTTCGAGGGCATTGGCGATGCCGACCACCACGTCTTTCACGGCCACGTAGTTGCGGCCACCGGGCGTGTAGCCCGCCAGTTTTCCATGCAAAATATTGTCAATCATCAGCGTAGCGCCAGTCTTGAGGGCATACGGGCCGAACATGAACGTGGGGTTTACCACGACGGCGGGCAAGCCCTGTTCTTTCACCATTTTCAAGACCAAATCCTGCGCATCCCGCTTGGTGTCCATGTAGCCTAGGCCGTAGTGGGCGGAGTTGTAGTGGCGGGTTTCGTCACCGGGGCTTTGGCGGGTGCCGTAGCCGTAGCTGTTGGCGGTGCCGACGAAGACGATGCGTTTCAGGCCGAGTTCCAGCGCCAGTTCCATCACGTTGCGGGTACCGTCCACGTTCACTTTCCGCTGGATGTCGGAGTGGTACGGCCAGACGCCGAGGTGGGCTGCGGAATGCACCAGCGCATCGCAGCCCTGCATGGCCGCCCGCAGGCTGGCAGGGTCGAGGAGGTCACCGTCGCAAAATTGGATGGGCAGGCCTTCCAAGGTGACGGGGTTCACCCCCCGCTGCACGAGGGCAGTGATTTCGTGGTTACGCTTCAAAAGTTCCCTGACCAAGTTGCTGCCGACAAAGCCGTCGGCGCCTGTAACTAGTATCTTCATGTGAGAATGTGAGAATACGTGATTGAGTGGATGATGGGGGGAGTAAATGGGTGAATGAAAGACTACGATACTAATGCTCACTCCTTCCTTCATTCACCCATTAAATTGAGGCAAAGGTACATTTTGAAACAAGAAAAGACCTGCAACTTGGTGTCGCAGGTCTTTTTAACAAAAATTCAGGTGTTGTTTCTTAGCCTCTCCGCGGCCCTGGCGCTCCGCCCTGCTTGGCATCCCGGCGCTTTTTGATTTCTTCGAGCAAGGCCCGTTTGAAGTCATTGTCAATGCGTTGGAGCATGGCCACTTTGCGGATGGGCAGCACCTCCATGAAGCGGCGGACGTAGTCCCGGCGAAGTTGTACCATTTGCTCCTCCATGTCAAAATGCTGCATGATGGCGGCCTCCACCTCCTTGTCGGGCAGGAGTTCAAACCGTTGGCCATCGAGGTCGAATTTATCCTTCATGGCATCCCGCTCGTTCTCGAATTGGTTGTAAAGTGGCCAGAATGCCTTTGACTCGTCCGGCGTGAGCTGAAGTTTTTCGGTAAAAAAGGCAATCTTGAAGGCCTCAATTTTCTCCGGTGCCCGCTCACCACGCTGGCCGGGCTGGGCCATGCTCACGGCCACAAAGGCCAGCATGGACAGTATTGCAAAACTCAATTTTTTCATGGCTTTAAATTTTTATCGTTAGTGATTTTAGGTTCTATGCTTTTCAAGCAAAATATGAGGAGGGCAGGCCGTGGGCTAACTCAGAAAATTGCCTCCAAATCCTCCAAGTCAATGTCGTCAATTTCTTCGTCAAGGTACTTTTCCATTTCCTCCAGATTGGGTTGTGTCGCTTTGGTTTTGGGGAGTTTTGGCGCCTTGGGTTGTATTTTCACTTCGGGCAGTTCAGGGCCAGTGGCTTCCAGCATTTGCTGGCGGTTGAAGTCGCTTATATTGTCGGAGACATAGGCAAAAAGCTCCTCGTCGCTGATGTCTTCCAGTGTCACTTCTGCCACTGCAGGTAGGATAGACGTAGCATTTTTATCCTTAAAAAAAACAACGCTTGCCACGACCAAAACCACTACGGAAGCCAGCGTCAGCGCATACCTTGGCTGTAAAAGTCCCTGCACGAACTGTTCCATTTGCTCCAGCCAGCTTGACTGTTGAACGGGTGCAAATGTCGGTTCCTTCACCTTCCGCATAACCTCGTTGGGCAAGTGTTGAAAGTAGTTTTTCGGCACTTGGAATACCTCGTTTACCCCTTTGGGGCCAGGCTGCTCTTTCATTTTTTTGAGGAAGGGCGAGTTTGAAAGTTCGTCCCTCAGTTCATCGTTATTTTTCATTGTGTACCCCGGAATTCTTTTCCGGGCAGTTTAGGTATCACGGAAAAGATTTCCGGGTTACGTTATTTAGTGACATGTGCCTCAACCTTCTTCACCGCATGGTGAAACGACGCCTTCAGTGCCCCCTCCGAGGTGCCGAGCAGCTCCGACATGTCGGCGTAGTTCATCTCGTCAAAGTAGCGCAGGTTGAACACCTGCCGCTGCTTGTCCGGCAAAGTTTCGATGGCGGCCATTAGCTTACGCTGCGCTTCGTCGCCGTCGAAGTGGTCGTCGGCTCGCAGGCGGTTGGCCAGTGTGCTTTCGCCTGCGTCGAGCGGGGTGGCCAACCGCTGTTTTTTTTTGTTCAAAAATGTGATGGCCTCATTCGTTGCGATTCGGTACAGCCAGGTGTAGAGCTTTGATTTGCCCTCGAACGTATGGCTGCTCCGGTACACTTTGATGAAAGCGTTTTGAAGCACGTCGTTGGCATCCTCGTGGTCGTACACCATCCGCCGGATTTGCCAGTAGAGCCGTTCCTGGTACTGTTCCATCAGCAGCCGGAAGCCGCTTTCGGCATGGCTGCCACCTTCACGCAGCAAAGACAATATCCGGTCATCCACGATTTCGCTGTTTGGTATCATCAATCTATTTGCGTGAAGTTCGGTTCATTGACTTTCACGACTGGGTAAAGTTTAAAAACTGGGATGGAATTTTTTCAAGGATTTGAAAACACAAAGGGATTTTCAATCTTTTAGCTAAAATTGGCGACCACAAAAAACCGAAAACTATCTTCGCAAAAAAACGAAGGTCAACGTGACAAATATTATCAAAAACTACCTGCCACTGCTGCTGCTTTGCGCCAGTACACTCGCATTTTCTCAAAAGAAAAATGCTGCCTACGAGTACCATCTCCACCGAGCAATTGGGCCAATTATCATAGATGGGAACGCCGATGACCCAGCTTGGGAGCGGGCCGACCTTGCCACCGACTTCTTCCAGATGCTGCCAATGGATACGGGCCATGCGGAGGTGCGCACCGACGTGCGGATGCTTTACGACAACGAAAACCTGTACCTGCTCGCCATCAATTATGACAAAGTCGAGGGCGACTGGATGGTTGAGTCATTGCGGCGGGACTGGAATTTTGTGAAAAACGACAACTTCATTTTCTTCCTCGACCCCTTCGATGACCAGACCAACGGCTTCTCTTTTGGGGAAAATGCACAGGGTGCTCCTTGGGATGGCCTCATGTACGACGGCGGCAAGATTGACCTCAGTTGGGAAAACAAATGGCAGTCCACCGTGGTGGCCGACGACGAAAAGTGGGTGTTTGAAAT
>JAHEAS010000421.1 GCA_024642645.1 Saprospirales bacterium
TGTATCTGGTTTGTTAAATGGGAACACAGTTACGGTGGAAGTTCGAACAATAGTGGGAGGTGCTGCGTGCCAAGTTGGCATTGGCACAGCAAACATGATGTATCAATTTTGCCCAATCTTTCTTTCCATCAACAACCCAGCGCCTTATGCAGTTTCCTGCAATGGAGTCTGTGACGAGTCAGTTCAAATATCGGTTTCAAATGGACAAAGTCCTTTCAACTTCAACGTTACGAACACGACAACTGGAACCATGTTTTCCCAAATGACTGGAAACATTAACGGTCTCTGCCCTGGGGTATATAGTGTCTTAGTGACAGATGCTACAGGTTGTAGTGCAACTATTGGATTTACTGTCAATGACCAGCCACCAATAATCCCAGCAGTAACCCAAGTAAGCCCAGTCTCTTGTTTTGGAGGCAGCGATGGATGTGCCCAAGTGGTAGCTTCCGGTGGTGTAGGAGGATATACCTACCAGTGGAGTACGCCGAATATGCCGACTACCCCCTCGATTTGTGGACTTTCCGTCGGCCCCATTACGGTCTCTGTCACAGATTTGAATGGCTGTGTTGTATCGGGCTCCATCAATATTACCTCTCAGCCTGCCATCGCTTTGAACATTACTAAAGCAGATGTGAAATGTAAGGGCGGTAACGACGGCTCTGCTACTGTCACCCCCACTGGTGGCGCAGGTGGCTTCACTTTCCAATGGAGTGCAGGAAATTCACCAACGCAAGCAACTACAACTGGATTAATCGCTGGAAATGTATCCGTTACTGTGACTGACGTCAATGGCTGTCAGGCTTTTGGCAACATTACCATTAACGAACCCGCAACAGGTGTTCAGGCAAGCGCCAGTCAAACACTGATTAGTTGTTACAGTGAAAACAAAAGCGTAGCAACAGTGATGCCTACCGGCGGCACTGGCCCATATACTTACGGCTGGTCACCAGGTGGTCAAACGACTCAAACAATATCAAATATTTCTATTGGCCAATACACCGTTACCGTTACTGATGTTGGAGGTTGTACTGCTACCAGCCAAGTGAGTGTGACCCAATGGCCAGCCTACAACCTGCTTATTTCAACAACACCGCCGACTTGCAGTGGCAACGCAGATGGGCAAATGAATGTGGTGGTGCTTGCAGGTGGCAATGGCACCTACACCTACACATGGAGCAATGGTCAAACTACAGACGTAATTACAGGGCTGCTTGGTGCTGTCACCTACACTGTAACGGTGACTGATGGGCAAGGCTGCACAGGTACCATGTCAAGACTGCTGAATAGTCCCGCCCCTCTTGTGCTCACGCTTGCACAAACGCCGACTAAATGCGCCGGCTCACCAGATGGTACGGCAACTGTTACAAATGTTTCAGGAGGCACATCTCCTTTTACCTACCAATGGGGTGCTGCCGCCAATAACCAAACCACAGCTACAGCAACGAACCTCAGCGCTGGGACTTACTCAGTTGTAGTGACAGGCACTGGGGGCTGCACTAGTTCAGGAAGCATTATCGTCGCTGAGCCAATGCCGCTTTCAGCCAATTTCACCATTCTAAACAACGAATGTTTCGGGTACGAAAACGGCGAGGCTGAAGTAAAGATGACCGGCGGAGTCCCAGGTTTTACATACCAGTGGTCAAATAATGCGACGACCGATAAAATTATCGACTTGGCTGCTGGCAGTTATTATCTAACCATCACAGATGCCAATGGATGCAGTACAATTGATTCGGTCTTTATTGCTGCTCCGCAAAGTGTCACTGCTGACTTGACCATTAAAGATGTCTCCTGTTTTGGTGACCGTAATGGCTCCATAAAAATAACACCAATCGGAGGTACTCCTCCTTTTACCTACAGCCTTGACGGCCAACAATTCTATGGAAGCAGCACTTTGATTGCATTGACAGCAGGAGACTACACGGTGTACCTTAAAGATGCTGAAGGTTGTATTTTCGACTTGAACGCTACAGTTAATGAGCCACCAGAGATGACAGTTGATATTCTTGTTTGGGGTGAAAGCTTAGACGAGTACATGGTCGAATATGGTGCGGTTTTTCCGCTCATTGCTGAGACATCAAATGCACAGGGCAGTGTCATGTATTTCTGGGATGCTTCTTATTGTGGAACTTTGGCACAAGATACCATGTCAGATTGCACAGGCACATTGACTTCGAGCGCCATCTGGTCCACCCCGGATTATGCCAATGATTACTTTATCTTGGCAGTAGATTCATTAGGTTGCGAAGCGGAAGACCACCTCAAAATTTTTGTAACCAAAAGTCGTCGAGTACTAGTACCTACTGGTTTTTCACCTAACCAAAACGGCACAAACGACCTTCTGGTCGTTCATGGCAAAAAAGGCACAATGGTCAAACTGTTCCAGGTATTCGACCGTTGGGGCGAATTACTCTGGCAGGATGTTGATATCCCAATCAATGAACCAGCACGGGGATGGGACGGTACTTTCAAATCGAAGGATATGCCAGCTGGGGTTTATGTCTGGTACCTGGAGGCAGAATATGAAGATGGCATGAAAGAAACTTTAAAAGGAGAAACCACACTAATTAGATAATTGATGTTTGGGGCCAGTGGTTGCTTGAAAGCAACCACTGGCCCCAAATTGAAAAAGCCAAATATTGTGAAATTAAAAATTACAACGCTATTCGCAACACTTGGGATTTGCCTGCAAGCATTCGCTCAAGACCCTCAATTTGTGCAGTTTTATGCCTCGCCATTACAACTTAACCCCGCAATGACAGGTGTCCACCCTGGTAAATGGCGAGCAGTAGTCAACTACCGGGAGCAGTGGAGCAGCATCTTGGATTCAAAACCTTATAAAAGCCTGAGTGCCAGTTTTGATGCAAAAAACCAGATAGGTCGTGGAGATTATTTAGCGTATGGTGTAACAGTGCTTCGGGACCAAGCCGGTAGTTCCAATTACCTTCGGCAATCCGGTGATTTGAGCCTTTCCTACATGAAAGAATTAGATGGCAGCCGATATAGCCAGTATGAACAATACTTGATTGGCGGTGCATCAGTGGGCTTCGGACAGCATAGTCTCGACTACGGTGGACTTTGGTTCAGTTCCCAGTTCGATAATGGAACGGAGCAAATTGACTACAGTTTGTCAAATGGAGAAAACATCAACCAATCGTCTGGAGTATACATGAACATCAATGCTGGCCTGCTTTGGTATGCTGTTTTTGACGATAACAAGAGCCTGTACTTTGGTGGTTCATTGAATCATGTAAATGCTCCAAAAGTCTCGTTCATTGATGCAGATGGCCAAGAATCGATTGGCATGAAATGGGTTGGCCATGCAGGCGGCGAACTTCCATTCAGCCACCAATTTAGCATCCTTCCTGCCGTTGCAGTGATTGGACAAGGAGAAAACATGCTAGCATTGTACGGTGCAAACGTGCGATACACAAACCGTGATTGGAATGAAGTGGCACTAAGAGCTGGCCTTTGGGGACATCTTGTAAAAGATGTTGAGGGAGGTTTAGCTACTCCTGCTGTTACGTTTACAGCCATCTTGGAATTGGAGCGGTGGAATTTAGGAGTTAGTTACGATGTAGCTTCCAACAAGCTTTCACCACCAACCAATAACCGTGGAGCATTCGAATTGTCGTTGATTTACTACCATCCAGGTGAACGCAAGGCAAGGGTAAAATGTCCGAAATTGTAAAGTGTTTCGGAGCAATGAAAAAGCCGCTCGATGTAAATTCATCCGAGCGGCTTTTTCATTTTGGCAAATTTGTTCACAATAACCAATGCGCGACAGCATTTACAAAGCTAACAATAGCAGCCAAACCAAGGGCATACCAAAAATTCTTAATGGTTATTCCTTTCAAAAAATAATCCGCCAACATAAGCAGCAGGGCATCAACCACCAACCCAAACAAGCCCATCGAAAAATACCTCGCAGGAGTGGGAATAATATCCAACAAAGTTCCAATCGTGACATTAAGGAATGCCACAACCAGACCAACGATAATGGCTCGTGGGAAGTCAGTGACTTTTACACCATCTAAAAATCGGGCACCCAACCAGATAGCTACTCCATTCAAAAATGCGGTAAAGATGAATTGGAACATTTCAATTTATTTTAGTTTTTTTTTAAATGCTTGATAACGAATAACTTGCAATCTATTTTTTGCTTTTAGATTCTTCAAGCGCTTTCTGCGAACTCTCCAGTTTTCGTTTCAGCTCCTCATTCTCCCTGTAAAGC
>JAHEAS010000422.1:0-1479 GCA_024642645.1 Saprospirales bacterium
AAACGGGCGGTTGGGCTTCTCCAATCGCCCGTTTTTAGTTCATAAAATAGCAATTCCAAGCCTTTTTCAACATATTTCGCCTAAACTTCCCACCTTAACGCTCGAAATATTTTTGCTAAATGTCCAATATCATTTTCTGCGACTTCTTGGTCATCGGCGGTGGTGCAGCCGGGTTCTTTGCGGCCATCCGTGCCGCTGAGTGCGACCCCAAAGCGACCGTGATTATCTTGGATTGACATAACCGGAACTCAGGAAGTGCTGGATGGTAGCCTAATCTCAGTCTATCCAAATCCTTCCGACAACTTGGTATGGGTTGAGGTTCGCAACGGCGATAAAATAATGGAACGAGTTCAATTGTTTGACTTACAAGGCCAACTAATAAGCTCAACAAATGGTATTGCTTCAAAATCTTTCGAAATTAGGAGAAACAACTTGCCTCCTGGTATGTACCTATTGAAAGTCGCCTTTAAAGAAGGCATAGTCACGAAAAAGATAATGTTCCGATAATTTTTTCACCAATAAAAAAGAGGCTGTACTTGAATTCTTCAGGTACAGCCTCTTTTTTTTCACATCCAATACCTACCTCAAAAACTCTCCCAACTGTTCAAAAAGCAGCTTTCCATGGCTCGGCTGCTTAGCCCCTTTCACGGCCAATTTCCCTTTTTTATCAAAAATCAAATACGTGGGAAGCGCCAAGTTTTGCCCGTCGCCAAATTGCTGGATTAGCTCGTCTCGAAGTGGAATGTTTACCATCAAGTGATAACCCGTCAAGTGCTTTTCCTCGACAACTTTTTGCCACTTGGCTGCCCGTTGATCCGTATCCACCGATACATAAAGCAATACGATGTCCTTGCCCTTGGCAAAATCGTCCAGCGGTTCGTGGTGGGTGAACTCAAACATACAGGGCGTACACCAGGTCGCCCAAATGTCCATGTAAACCACCTTTCCTTTAAACGGGGCAATCAGTTCTTTCAAGCTGTTGATATCACCATCCTTACCGAGCAGGTGAATATCTGGGGGGAAATTATGGAGGGATACCCCACCACTGCCTCGGTCGGGCTGGGTAGTCGCTTCTCCAAGCAAGGAAGAAAGTTTGGGGTTGTAACGACTCTTCGGGAAGTCTGCTTTGAATTTGTCCTTCATTTCCACCAAGATAGGCTCCACTACCCCATCCAGTGCTTCAGCGGCGTAAATACCCGCTGAGGCATACTCCTGCACGTCCGGCTTGAAGTATTTCCAAATCAGCCGGTCGTATTCCAAAAACTGTTCACCCCGCAGCGTATCCGCATCCGCAAATTCGCCCTCTTGCAAAAAATCCAGCCGATATTCACGGATGTACTGGTCCAAGAATGTCAAATACCATTCGCTCACGGCAGCAGCCGAATTGTCGAGGCAGTCTTGGCTTGTCATTTTCTTCCAATAATTATCCCATCCTTCATCGAAAACAAATGGAGTCCGTTTCTTGGCAGCCACCCATTG
>JAHEAS010000422.1:1489-4230 GCA_024642645.1 Saprospirales bacterium
ATTTAAACTCCTTGGAAAAGTCCTTTCTCGACGCCTTTTTGAGCATTTTTTTCTCGACCTCCCGATAGTCGGTCACTTCCAAATACGTTTCCTTTGGAGAGTCTCCCAGCTTGAAAAAGGCGTTGGGAATCTCCGTTAGCCGTTTTCCTACTGGTACATCAACACGAGGCAACTCTTGCAAAAATTCGTTTTGGGCAGCATGAGGCCCCGAGAACCGGAGCGAGCCAGTAAGGTTTTTCATATCAGCCGCCAAAGCATCGGGAGTTTTGCCGGGTTGAACGAATACCCTAAGTTTCTGGCCGTCAATACGCAGTAGCAAAAATCCCGGCAAATTGTCTGAAAGTTTGATTGCGAACTTGCCGTCGTTGCTGAGTTTCACTTGTTCGGGCTTACTGGGCAGGTACTTTCCATCGAAAGGTTTTTCAACCAAAACGACATCCGATTTGGCGTTCTTGATTTGGCCATTGAAGGTCATTTGGGCCGAAACAGAAATGGAAAACAGGCAAAACCCAAAGGCCAATATTTGCTTTTTCATGGTAAAATATAAATGATTCAGTTCGAACAGTTGTCCGTAAACGTCAACGGAACATGAAAACGATTGTTTTTGTGAAAAAGATACGGGAAGGGTCAGGTTGTTGAAAATCTTGTATTGGGTATGCGAGCAAGCGCTTCATTTTTTATTTGCCCATATTGCGACCAAAACCCAAACTTAATCCGAGAACATTGCCATTTTTGGCGCTCTCAACATTTGCAAAATTCATGGCTGAAAAAATAGTTTGTGATTTCTTGGTCATCGGCGGTGGCGCTGCCGGGTTCTTTGCTGCCATCCGTGCCGCCGAATGTCGCCCCGGCGCTAAGGTCATCATTTTGGAAAAAGGGAGGGAGGTCCTGCAAAAAGTGAAGGTTTCCGGCGGGGGCAGGTGCAATGTCACGCATGCCTGCTTCGACCCACGGGAACTCGTGAAGCACTACCCTCGGGGCAGCAAGGCGCTGCTTGGCCCGTTCAGCAGGTTCCAACCAGGCGATACCGTGGCCTGGTTCGAGCAGCGAGGCGTTCGCCTCAAGGCCGAGGAGGATGGCCGCATGTTCCCCGTCACCGACAGCTCGCAGACCATCATCAACTGCCTCCAACAATCGGCCAACAAGGCAGGTGTTCAAGTGCTCACAGGCGAAAACGTCCTGCAGGTCACACCTCCAAAAAATCCGGGTGGCATCTGGTTGGTCGCTTCGCAAAGCGGCACCGTTTTTCAATCCAAAAAACTGATGGTCGCCACCGGCAGCAGTGCCCGCATTTGGGAACTCCTGAAAGAACTTGGTCACAGCATCGTGCCAGCCGTGCCCTCCCTTTTCACTTTCAACATCAAAGGCCCAAGGCTGACCGGATTGATGGGCTTGTCCGTTCCCTCCGCAGCGGTGCGGGTTTTGGGTGAAAAACTGACGGCCACCGGCCCGCTGCTCATCACCCACTGGGGCATGAGCGGCCCAGGCATCCTGCGCCTCTCTGCTTGGGGCGCTCGAATTTTGAGCGAAAAAAAATACAATTTCGATATCGAAGTGAGCTGGCTGAACTACTCGGCAGACGAAATGGCGGAGGAACTTGGCGAGGCAAAACTTACTTTTTCGAAAAAACTGGTCGCTTCGCAAAACCCCTTCCCCACCCTGCCCCGGCGGCTCTGGGAAAGCCTTGTTGCCGCCTCCGGCATCGCCACTGACCTTCGCTGGGCAGACCTTCCCAAGGAAAAATTGCGCAAGCTGGCCACCGAACTCGGTGCTGGGTGCTACCATGTCAGCGGTAAAAGCACCTTCAAAGAGGAGTTTGTAACAGCAGGCGGTATTGCCTTGGACGAGGTGAACTTCAAGACATTCGAAAGCAAAATCCACCCCGGGCTGCACTTCGCCGGCGAGGTACTCGACATCGATGCCATCACGGGAGGTTTTAATTTTCAAGCAGCTTGGACTGGGGGATGGCTGGTGGGCTCATCGCTAAATGAAACGACCGGGTGACTTCGAGTCACCCGGTCGTTCATGCACCCCGGAAATCTTTTCCGTAGCGATACCCGGAAAAGATTTCCGGGATACGTTTTCTCTATTGCAAAACCACATTGTCCACCCGATAGGTGGTCGTCTGGCCGCCAGGCCCACTGCCCTCGTACTTGAACCCGATGGCTACCTTCTGTCCGATGTAACTTGACAGGTCAATATCGTCGGAGAAAATCCACTCGTTGTCCAAATTTGGAGCGCCAGCAATCGTTGCGCCAGCAAGCGGCGACCAAGTGGCTGCAGTTGGGTCGCAGTTGAAGTCCGTAGAAATCCAGACTGTTAGCCCAGCTTGCACAAAAAACGATTTTGCTGTTTCGAAAGAAAGTGTCTTCGGACCGTTGATATCGAGTAGCGGTGTAACCAACCAAGCTGTCATGTTGGCCTCCGTGTCATTGTAGGCGGTGGCTTGAGCGTAGGTATTGTTGTCGGTCGCAAAATATTTGTAAATCCAAGTACGGGTTCCAACAGTTGCTTTGTTTACCCAACCTGTCAGTGCAATGGAGGCATTGTTTGTCCCGCTGGTGAAGGCTTCATTCAAATCGCCTACCACAAGCGGTGGATTACCGTTCTCACAGGGGTTATTGCCACCAGTGCCACCGCCCATGCCGAGCTTGACGTTGTCCACCCGAAAGGTGCCAGTCTGACCATTGCCACTGCCACCCACGTAGTGGAAGCCGATGGCGATTTTTTGACCAACATAG
>JAHEAS010000423.1 GCA_024642645.1 Saprospirales bacterium
TGTTTTTACTGCGGGTTTGGAGGAGGAGTGGGAGGAGTTGGTTCGGGCGTTTTTTGTGAAAATAGGATGGCAGGAAGCGGGCGGCGGTTATCAAAATCCTCCGGCCAGTTTTCTATAATACAATATTAGGGCTATGATAATTACCAAGGCAAATATGTTCGACAGTACACCAACCCATTTTACCTTTGTTTTTTCCTTCCAAATAAAGCTCAATATTATGAATACCACGCCAAGAATAAACGAAATCTTTATGCTTTTTGTCAACCATTCAGGAAAAGCGAACATCGCACCGATGCTTATTTTTTCTGGAATAATGGTAGAAGCAAATATCATTAAGACAATTGTGATGAAACCAAAAGTAGTAGCTGCATAAGCAAAATAGGGCTTTTGAGGTGGTGAGAGTGGTGAGTCATTGTCAAGAATGTTGTTCATTGTTGTAAAATTTAATAGGAGCGAACCACGTTGCGCTAGCAACCGCCTCACTTCTTCAAACTCGGGTCCAACCGATACGCCTTCTCAAAAAACGGCTGCCCCACTTCCGGCTGCCCACTGTCCTTGTAAGCTGAGCCGAGGTAAAAGTTCAGCGTTGGATTTTCAGGATCGTATTCCAGGCCCTGTTTGAACCATTTGATGGCTTCCGGGAAGTTCTTCTGCATGGCGTTCACGGCACCGAGGTTGCGAAGGGCGTCCACCATGCGAGGGTCGTATTGCACCGCTTTCTCGTACACTTCTTTGGCCTTGTCCAGTTGGCCACTTTCAAAGAAAATGATGCCCATATTGCTGTACACGAGCGGGAAGTTCGGCTTGTACTTCAGGGCTAGGTTGTAGTTTTCCATTGCCTTTTCATAGTTCTTTTCCCGATAGTAGGTGAGGCCGAGCTGTGAATAAGCGTCGTGGTAGCCGGGGAACACCTCGATGGCATGTTCCAGGTGCTTTCGTGCTCGGTCGTAGTAGGCTTTTTGTTCGGTTGGGTTGGTGGATTTTAGCCCCTTTTGCACGATTTCGAGGGCATAGTGAAAGTTCAGTTTGGCGCTGTTTGGCGAAGTCTCAATGTCGGTTTCGTAGAGGGTGTAGCTGTCCTTCCACGCCATGTTACGGCTGAAAGTGAGCACCGAAAAGGCAAACAAAATAACGCCTCCCACAGCCAGCAGTCCCGTGTTTTTACCCAAAATATTGGCGCCAGCGGGTGTTGGCGTGTTCCAATCAATCTTGAATATTTTCATCAAACCCAGAGCCAGCGCTAGTGCAAAACCGGGCGAAGCGGAGTACAGCAGACGATCGCCGTAGCTGGTTCCAATGGTGACAAAGAGATTGGTGAAAATGCTAAAATTGATGCAAAAGAACAGGATGGCAAAAGCCCAAAGGCTGCGTTTGCGAAGTGAAAAAACCGCAAAAGCACCCATGCCGAGCCACGCCACCAACGAGAGCAGCACCCGCCAATCGCCCCAAGTGGTAAGCGGTATTTGGTTGAACCCAAAGTCGCTGCAAAGTGGGTACGGCACCAGCAGCGTCACGAGGTATTTGCCCAGCAGCATAAAGGCGTTGGCGTAGTAGGCTCCCCCCTTCGCTGCCACGAGGATATTGTCTAGGGAATAAGTCTCACCGGGGTTGGTCAACGAGCCGATGACAGCCTTTCGAACCAAGATAAAAAGAATGGCAGGCAACAAGTACGGCAGCGTCGTCAGGGCTATTTTCTTGAAGTTGCTTTTGGTAAAAAAGTACATCATCAGCGGCACGATGGCCACAAAGGTCACGGCATTTTCTTTGCTGAAAAGCGCCAGTGTATAACTCCCCAATGAGGCAAACATCATCACTAACTTATTGGTAATCAGGTATTTGTGCAGAAAAAATAGCGCCAGTATTGCGAAGCCGAACATCACGATTTCATCCCGGCTTTTGATGTTGGCGACTACCTCCACATGCACCGGGTGCGCCATGAAAAACAGGGTAGCAAGCAGCGGCAGCAGCAGGTTGTACTCCCGCATCCAACGGGCGAGGGTGACAAAAAGCAGTGCCCCGCTCAGGGCATAGAACAGAATGTTCATGAAGTGGCTGAAGCTGGGCTTGTCTGGCGCAATGGCCCACTCAATAGCGAACATGGTCATGGGAATAGGCCGATATAACTCACCGGGGCTATTCCAGTAGCCGTGGCGGCTATGGTATCTCCAGAGGTCGGGGATGCCCTCGAAACCCCGTTTGGTCACAAAGTTCTCCTTGATGACCGAGAAGTCGTCGAGTACGTAGTCATAGCCCACGGTATTGAGGTAAAGCAGAAAGCCGAAGGCTGCAATGCCGAGCGCCCAAGGCAGGAGGCGGGCTTGTTTCACCAAACTTGGCTGTTTTGGTTTTGAAATGGGCTGTTGTTGCTGCTTGTTTTTCTTAGACGACATGTATGCTTGCTTTTGAATGATAGGCAAATTTAGAAAATGGTTGATAAGAGTGACTAAAACTTAATGATGGTTGGTAAAAGTTGATAACGATTGATGAAGACCCGATGCCCCATCAACCCTTATCAACCTTATAAACTCTTATCAACCAAAAGATTACAGCCCCGCACGTCTGAGTTGTCCACCCGACCCAGCACCTCGAAGCTGCCGTCAGGGAAGACTCTGCCGAGGTCATCGGTAGCGATGAAGGCACAGGTGTCGAGGTTGGCGAGGTCGATGAGGTTTAGGATACCCGTTTTGCCGGGCTGCTGCGGGGTTAGCGGGTCGGTGATTTCACGGGTAAAAGCCCGCAAGGTGGATGCTGGCCGGAAACGCCCATCGCCCGTGGAATAGGCTTGCGAGAACAGTTCGGTCATGCCGTACTCGGAGTGGATGGCGGGCGAGTTGAAGGCGGTTTTGAGAATGTCGTGAAGTTCTGAGCGGGTAAGTTCCCTGCGGCGGCCCTTCATGCCTCCGGTTTCCATGATGGTAACGCACTGTAAATCAAGGGAGTAGCGCTCTGCGAGGTCGAGGAGGGCGAAGGAAACGCCGAGGAGGATTGTGGATTGCGGATTGCGGATTACGGATTTGCCCTTGCCCCCTGAAGGGGAACCTAATTCCGTTCTTCCCGATTTAGATTCCCCTTTAGGGGTCAGGGGCAAAAGCGCTAACAATTCTTCGGTATTATTCAAAAAAAAGCCACTCTGCGGGTGCTTGGAAAGCTGGATAAAATGCTCGGCCATGAAAACCAAAGAGCTGCCAGTGCGCTCCAAATAGCTGGGCAGCAACGCCAAAACGAGCCATTCCGATGGGTCTCCATAAAACTGCTGAAAGCCGTGGACCGTGTTTTGTTTGTAGAAATCAAGGTCACGGACATAGTGGCTACTGGTAGTTTCGCCGGTTGTGCCACTGCTGGTAAAAATGGTTTGCTCCTGCCAGTCGCCCGTTTTTATCGCATAGTTTTTGAAGAACTGGATGGGGAGGAACGGGATTTGAGCAATAGTTTCAACCTGCTGAATATCGATGTTCAACAAAGCAAGATACCGTCCGTATAAGGCGTTGTGGGCAGCTTGGAAACGAAAGATTTCCAGTGCCAGCGCCTCGAAGTATAGGCCATCGTAGGCTTGGAGTTTTTGAAAAAGAGATGCTCTTTGTTGCTCGTAGGGCATTTGTAGTTAAATTCATGAAGCTGCAAAACTCGGACAATTAGCTGCCGTTTTGGGTAAAATATTTCACCTAAAATCAATATCATGACGAAAAAGACAGCTTTCTTAACTGTGCTTTCACTCTGTACATTTACAACATTTGCGCAATTGACGTTTTCTCCGGTGTTGGCCGCAAATTATTCGAAGGCAAAAGTCAATAAAGATGATTTTAGAACTTCCAGAACCTTCCGTTATACTTTGGGAGTACAGCCAGTTTATCATTTCAGCGAAAAAACGGCAATTGGATTGGGCATTCAGCTAACCACTAAGGGATATAAGGATGGGGCAGGCGTTTACAGCCTTGGCGAAGAATTACAGTTCCAATACCTGGAGGCAAACCTTTTTTTTGAGTATCGCCCGTTTAAATTCTTGGGGATAATAGCAGGTGGAAACATTGGCTTCCTCAACTCAATTCAATCAAAATACGGGGGCAAATGGCAAAAACCTGTCAACAATCCTATATTTTTTGAAAAATGGAATGTAGAACTTAACGGAGGGCTTAGGTATTATTGTGGGGAGGCATTTGTCAGCTTTTTATTTTCGCAAAGTATTTTGCCAATTTTGGAACTGTACTTTACAGACGAAAACGG
>JAHEAS010000424.1 GCA_024642645.1 Saprospirales bacterium
CGACTCCGTCAAGCGGGCATACGACCATATGAGCCTCAGCTACGGGCCGGAATACATCATACCCAAGCCTTTTGACCACCGGGTACTTGTTTCAACCTCATCGGCAGTGGCCGAGGCAGCCATGCGCACCGGCGTGGCCCGCCATCATGTGGACATTGAGGTTTACAAAGAGACCCTGCGGCAGAAAGTGGACTGGTCGAGGGAGTTCATGCGCAACATCTACGTGATGGCGAAAAAGGAGCCTAAGCGCATTGTATTTCCCGAAGGCGACAATCCAAAAATCATTTGGGCCGCCAGCGAAATCGTGGAAGAGGGCTATGCCAAGCCCATACTTTTGGCGAAAAACAAGCACGAACTTTTGGAGCGTTTCGAAGAAATGCACCACAGCTCGGAAGGCATCGAAATCATTGAACCGAAGAACTGGCCACACCGCGACGAATACGTGAAGGAATACTATCGCCTGCGGCAACGGAAAGGCGTTACACAGAGCCAAGCGGATTTTGATATCCGCAATTATTTCTACTTCGGCACCATGATGGTGCAGCAAGGCCATGCCGATGGCATGGTGGGTGGGGTGAGTGTGAATTATCCCGACGTGCTTCGGCCAGCTATCAGAATCATTGGGACGAAGGAAGCAGGTAAGCTCGTTGCGGGCATGTTTTTGTTGCGCCACGAACGCAAAACCTACGTCTTTGCGGATGCGGCTGTCAACATCAATCCCAATGCTGCGCAATTGGCGGAAATTACCCTGATGGCGGTGGAGGAGATGGAGCGGATGCGTATTGAACCCAGAATTGCCATGCTGTCGTTCTCCAATTTTGGCTCGGTTCGCTCGCCCGAAACGGACAAGATGCGGGATGCCGTGCAGCTTGTACGCAAGGTGCGCCCTGACCTGATGATGGATGGTCCCGTGCAGGCCGACGTGGCTTTCGACCCCGATTTCCTTGCGGAGCATTACCCATTTGCTGACCTGCGCCGCCGACAGCCGAACCTGTTAATTTTTCCAAACTTGGATGCCGCCAATATCAGCCTACGGTTAGTACGGCACATGAGCAGTGCAAATTCCATTGGGCCATTGATTGTTGGTTTGGCGAAACCCATTCACCTGTTGCCGAAAGGCTCTGAGGTGGACAACATCGTGAACATGACAGCTATTGCATCGGTGGATGCGCAGGGATTTGTGAAATAAAAGGTCATTGGGTATTTACGATTTACGACTGACGATTACGCAGCTCTAATCGTCATTCGTAAATCGTAAATGAAATTTCAACCGTGAAAAAAATCCTCATCCTCGGCATAGGCAACTACCTCATGGGGGACGAAGGTGTTGGCGTTCACCTTGCCCAGCGACTGGAACACCGGCCGCTGCCAACCGGTGTGGACGTATTGGACGGTGGTACGGGCGGGTTTCACCTCACCCATTTTTTCGAAGATTATGAAACGGTGATTTTGGTGGATGCCACCCTCGATGGCCAGCTCCCAGGCTCGATACGGCTGTTGGAGCCCCGATTCTCGAAGGATTTTCCGAAGGCCATGAGTACGCACGACATCGGTATGAAAGACGTGATTGAGGCAATGTTGTTCATGGGGAAGTTGCCGAAGATTTACTTGTTTGCCGTGTCCATTGAAACGTTGCAACAACAGCAAGTGACACTCTCTCCAACTATCGAGGCCGTGATGCCGACGCTGAAAGCGCAGGTACTGGGTTTGGCCAATGAGTTAGTGGGTAATTCGCAGCATTAATTCCCCAAATCCTTAATTCGAATATTGCGGAAACGCACCACATCGCCGTGCCCTAAAAAGCCGATATGCCCTCGGGTGCTTTTAAGGCCGGGGTGTTCCTTTCCGTCCATCGTTCCGTTTTTGCTGGCTTCCAGAAAGTCCCCATCAACAATGGTTGTCCCGTTCAGTATGACCTTAATCTTCGAGCCTTGCACGATGACTTCTTCTTTATTCCATTCTCCAACTGGTTTTAGATAATCCCTTTTTGCGGGAATAATGCCGTACACAGAGCCGTGATATTGATACGCATGGAGGTCGGCATATTTGTCGGCGGTATTGTCCAGTATCTGAATTTCCTTGCCCACGTAAGCCGCATCGCCTTCCAGTGGTGCATGGATGCCGAGGCCATTGTTCGCACCCGGCGTCAGTTGAAATTCAAAACGAAAATTGAAATTGCTGTATTCCCCATCGGTAAACAGGTTGCCACCACTGCCGCCGCCTTTTGGGTCCACCACTATCATTCCATTTTCTGCCCGATAGGATTGTTTGTTTCCTACCCAACCGTCCAGGTTTTTACCGTTAAAAAGGGTGGTGAAGCCTGCATCGCCCATTGGTTTGTGTGTACCGCAACCAAGCAGCAAGAAGCCAAGAATAAAAGCACCGCAGTAAGTTAGTTTTTTCATGTTTTCTATTTTTTTTAATGACCGGAAACTTGGGAAAGTCGCCACAAAAGCTTTTTTGGGAACAAGCTGTGGAGGCCGCCAAAGGTAATTGGAGTTTGATGAAATTGGGCAATTAACTACCATAAAAATACGGCATCATGCTATTTAATTTCACCATTAATTCCAGCCTTGATATTTATGCTTTTTATCGGCGAAAAAAGCAATTTCATAAGCTATATTTTATTGGTAATTTTTTATAAAAGCCAACGTATAATGTGATGATTGTCACGCTTTAGGTAGTTGGTTTCATAGTAGTTTAGAGCGTTTTAAGGGCATAAGATTTAGAATTAATTATTTCACCAATTCCCAACGGTATATATCCGGTTCCGGGTAGGCTGAAGGGTTAAAAAGATGTCATTATGAAAAACCTGCTAATTTCCATTTTTACTATACTTACAGGTGCACTTTTAGCTCAGACAGGGCACGTACTTCAGGGGGCGGGTGCCGTCAACTTTTCGATGGGTGGCGCTGGCACTGCGCTGCCGCTTGACGTGAACGGTGCGCTGCAATGGAA
This sequence comes from Saprospirales bacterium, assembly GCA_024642645.1. Classification (GTDB taxonomy): domain Bacteria; phylum Bacteroidota; class Bacteroidia; order Chitinophagales; family Saprospiraceae; genus UBA6168. The sequence goes on from JAHEAS010000424.1 coordinate 2,959, forward strand.
CCCTGCTTCCATTACTGCATTTGACAAGAATGAAATTGCCTTGAGCGTTGCTTATTTTACGGCGGCACCAGAGGTTTATGCCAAAGTAACTCAGCCAGACGGCCAGGGTGGCACTTTCGATGTCAAGGGAACTACCAAAGACGAAATGGGCGCATCCCCACTGCCTACTTTGGGCGCTGTTTTCACTAAGGCAGATAGCAAATTCGCTTTTGGTGTATCGGCCTTTGGCATCAGTGGCTTTGGGGTGGACTACCCGGCTACGACCAACTTGCCAACACCGGACAACCCAGATTTCAATCCGAACAATGCCAACCCGCTGCTTTTCCCACAAAATTTTGGCGGCTTCGGGCACCTCAATTCGGAGTATCAACTGATGCAGGTAGGCCTGACGGGCGCCTTTGAAATCATCGATGGCTTGTCCATTGGACTTGCCCCTACTTTTAACTATTCTTCGCTGCTGATAGAACCAGTTCCAATTGCAACGCCTTCTCAAAAGGGCTATCCAATCGGTGAGAAAACATCCGCATTGGGCATCGGTGCGCAGGCGGGCGTCTTCCTCAAAACCAATCTAGGCTTCAATTTTGGGATATCCTACAAAACGGCCCAATACTTCCAAGACCTGGAGATTCCTGGCAAATATATTGACGGTTCCGAGGCACCGAAGACCAAATTCAACCTCGATTACCCAGCCATCCTTTCCGTAGGAGCTGCCTTTACGCAGGATAAATTTGACATCGCACTTGACTACCGGATGCTGAATTATGAAAATACGGACGGGTTTAAACAAACTGGTTGGGTCATCGGTGAAGGCGGCATCCCAACAGGCGCCGTGGCTGGTTTTGGCTGGAAAAACGTGAGCGTGGTTGCAGCAGGCGTGCAGTTAAAGATGATTGACAAGCTGCCCATCCGCCTCGGCTATACTTACAGCTCTAACCCAATTACGGAGGACAACGTGTTCTTCTCTGCTGCTGCGCCAGCCGTTATCAAGCACGCCGTTCAGGTTGGATTGAGTTATATGGTGACCAAAAACTTGGGCATCCATGCTGCTTACCACCGTGGCTTTGGTGATGAGGTGTCTGGTCAATTGATGAACCCACTATTGATTACTGCAGCCGACCCGCTGGGCAAAGTGCCTGGTAGCTTAATTACGAGCAAAATGCACACGGATGTTGCCCTGATAGGGGTCAGCTTCGGCTTTGGGAGATAAAGTGATGAAATAAACACAAAGTGCGGTGCGAAGGATTAGTAGCCTTCGTGCCGCT
>JAHEAS010000425.1 GCA_024642645.1 Saprospirales bacterium
AAACATCCGCTCAAACTCCCGCAGGTGGGGTGTCAGGATGCTGTTTTTTGGTAAAAATTTAAAGAAGTCAGGATGTCCAGCCAACAGGTTCAGTGCATCGGCGTCCAAGACGACAGGCACAGCTGTTCGCTGCAGCACATCGGCCAATGCCACGGCAGTAAGCTCATTGGTGTCGATTCCGCAACCGATGCCGATTGCCTTGTATTTGCTCAGTTCTTCGTGCAGATTGCTGACCGCAAACTGGTGTTCATCCACGCTGACCATCGCTTCTGGGATGGCAATTTGCAGAATTTCGTAGCCGCATTTAGGCGCATGAACCGTGACCAAACCTGCTCCGCTTCGCAAACAAGCTTTCGCAGCAAGAATGGCTGCACCGATTTTGCCATAACTCCCTGCCACGAGCAATGCGTGGCCGAAGCTGCCTTTGTGGTCATGCCGATGGCGTTTGCGGAGCAAGGGTTTCACTGTTTTTTCGTCTAACAGAAAATTATGGTTAGGCTCGTTTTCAATAAAATCCTTGTCGAGGCCGATGCTGCCAAAAGTCCAATTGCCCAACCTGTGCTGGTTCTCCGCAAAAAAGAAGGCCCGTTTGGGCATTTCAAAACTAAAAGTCCAATCGGCCAGTATGGAGACGCCCTTGGTGGACTGATCAGCGAACATACCTGAGGGGATATCGACCGCTACTCGAGTAGCGTTTAGCTGGTTTACTTGTTGAAAAAAATCACCCCAGTAGCCAGTCACGGGCTTATTGAGTCCGCTGCCAAAAACGGCGTCAATAATAATGCAGCCAGTAGGGAAAATAGGGAAATCCGCTTTTTCAGCTACATGCTTCAGGGAATGGGTAGAACCAAATTTCAACAGCTTTAGGTTTGCTAAATTATCGGCGCTTTTATTGTCCCCAATTTGAAGCTGTATTGGATAAACATCGTAAAAATCAGCTGCCAGTAACCGGGAAATAGCCAATCCATCACCGCCATTGTTGCCGGTCCCACACAAGACATAGATTTTCTGGTCATGATGGAGGAATTGCTTCGCAAACCAATCGCAAAATGTCATGGACGCCCGCTCCATAAGGGCATGGGAAGTGATGGGTTCCCGCTGAATGGTGGCGGCATCTAATCTTCGTATCTGTTCCGTATTGAAAATCTTCATTGAAGCGGTGCTTTTGCGGTGGCGAAGCTTTGAATTCTGGCCGTAAGGTAGTTATGCAAAAAAACTTATGAATCAAGTTTGTCCATTTTTTTGCCAAAACCGAACATTTGGCGGACTTTAGCAGGTGAAAACCAACCGTTGAACGTAACTTGTTCGACGACTTCTAGTTTTTATTAAAAAACCTTGTTAAACATGCCCAATCGTTTACGAATTCTCTTTTTCGCTTTGCTTTTGTCTTTGCCATTCACATCAAAAGCCACGCATATTGTGGGAGGTGAAATGACCTATACTTGCCTCGGCAACAACCTTTACGAAATCAAGCTGACGATTTTTAGGGACTGCTACAACGGTGTCCCTTGGTTCGATGACCCAGCTTCAATTGGAATTTTTTTAAACTCCAATAACTCATTGTACAGCGAAATTCTTGTGGACCTTGACCCCATGCTCAACGACACATTGAATCCCGAATTAGGTAGTGAATGCTTCGTAGCACCGCCTAATGTTTGCGTACATACCACCACCTATACAACTACGGCAATGCTGCCATTTAATCCGCAGGGTTACCATTTAGTTTACCAGCGTTGCTGCCGCAACAACACCATCTCAAACCTAATTGCACCGGAAGACGTGGGTGCTACTTATAGTATTATCATTGGCCCGCAGGCTTTACTAGAATGCAACAGCAGCCCGGTTTTTAACAATTGGCCACCGCTTTTTTTATGTGTAAACCAGCCGTTTGCCATTGACCAATCTGCCGTTGACCCAGATGGCGATTCACTGGCATATCGCCTTTGCGACCCATTTACAGGTGCAGACCCAGTTTTTCCAATACCACAACCACCAAATGCACCGCCCTATTCACCGGTGCCATGGCTGGCACCATACAATGTAAACAACCAAATTGGGGGCACTCCTGCCATGACTATTGACCCAATTACTGGGTTGCTTACAGGCAAACCTGATGCTATCGGACAATTTGTAATCGGACTTTGCGTGGACGAATTTCGCAACGGTATTCTAATCGGCTCAAAAAGGCGGGATTATCAGGTAAACATTGGCATCTGCGACATCGCTACAGCGGCGTTTTTTGCCCCAGAAATCCTCTGTGAAAGCTTCACGGTGAGCACTCAAAACCAAAGCCTGAGCGCCAATGATTTCATCTGGTATTTCAACGACCCGAACAATCCAGGCGCTACCTCTACCCTACCCAACCCAACCTACACCTACAGCGATTCGGGGCTATACAATATCGTCTTGATTGCCGAACCGGGCACGGTATGTTCAGATACTTTTTCTGCGGATGTCCATATTTTACTCAATTCACTCTTCGCAAATTTCAGTGTGGTGAACGCCGACTGCGCCGACAGCCTCACCATTGACGTCGTGGACTCATCGATTGACACCATTTCAAACATTGCCAATTGGCAATGGACACTGACGCAAGGCACGAACAATTGGACAACGATAGAGCAAAATCCCAGTTTTGTCCTTCACGACCCTGGCGATGCGCTGCTCACGCTAATTGTCACCGCTGACAACGGCTGTATGGATACTTTGCAGCAAAATTTCCCAGTCTTTTTCATTGAAGACCCCTTGCTTGACGACTCCACGGACATCTGTTTTGGCAATGGTAACGTGCAACTCAACCCCGATGGTGCCTTCCCCGGTGCCACGTACAACTGGACCCCACCCGACAACCTCGACAATCCCAATAGCCCTAATCCCATCGCCAATCCAACGGAAACGACCACCTACACTGTCTCAATCGACGACGCCAACGGGTTTTGTCATGTTGAAAAAACAGTAACCATCATCGTCTCACCGGATGCGACAGTTACGCCTGTTTTGGACACGATTCTGCAAGGGCAATCTGTGCCAATTTTGGCCACTTACGACCCCAGCTACACCTACAGTTGGTCACCCGCCAACTGGTTGGACAATGCCGACATTAACAACCCCACCTCCACGCCGGACGAAGATGTGACCTATATTCTAACCGTCACCGACTTGAATGGCTGTGTGGTCGAACGCACCGTGGTTATTGTTGTTTTGGCGCTTTGCGAAGAACCTTATGTGTTCATTCCAACAGGTTTTACGCCAAATAATGATGGTAAAAATGATGTATTCCACGTGATTGGAAACAACTTGGCGGAAGTGCATTTGATCGTTTACAACCGCTGGGGAGAGAAAATATTTGAGTCAAATGACCCGTCCGTGGGTTGGGACGGAACTTATAAAGGAAAGCTTTTACCACCAGATGCCTATGGCTTTTATGCAGAAGTAACCTGCTTTGGTGGGTTGAAATTTTTCAAAAAAGGAAATGTAACCCTTGTTAGATGAGAGTTTGAGGGATTGAGGATTTGAGTTGTTTAAAGCATCTCAAACCCTCAATCCCTAATTTATACGTTGAATCTAAAGTGCATGCAATCGCCATCGGCGACGACGTATTCCTTGCCTTCGACACCCATTTTACCAGCCTCTTTGATGGCGGCCTCAGTGCCGTATTTTACGTAATCATCGTATTTGATGACTTCCGCACGGATAAATCCTTTTTCAAAATCGGTGTGAATGACGCTGGCAGCTTTTGGTGCCTTCCAGCCACGGTGGATAGTCCATGCCCGCACCTCTTTTTCGCCCACTGTAAAATAGGTGATGAGGTCGAGCAACTTGTAAGTTGCATGAATCAAGCGATTCACGCCGGGTTCTTCCAAGCCAATCATTTCGAGGTACTCATTGCGCTCTTCTTTGGTTTCCATTTGCGCAATCTCCGCTTCAATAGCAGCGCTGATAAAAATGACTTCGGCCGGCTCGCCCTTCACTGCCTCCATGAATCGAGTGGTGTACTCGTTGCCAGTCTTCACACTGGCCTCGTCCACGTTACAAACATAGAGAATAGGCTTGGCCGTCATCAACATCATGTCCTGAAGCAGTTCGAGGTCGTCGCCCTCCAGTTGTATGGAACGAGCTGGTTTTCCTTCGTTCAAATGCGCCATGATTGCTTCTCCGACGGTAACGAAATGCACCTCTTGCTTGATACCTGTTTT
>JAHEAS010000011.1 GCA_024642645.1 Saprospirales bacterium
AGCGGTCCATGATTCCTTCAAGGAAGTTATCGGCGTACAATACTTTTACCCGCCAGCGAGTGGTAGCAGGCAGTCTTAGCGCCTTGATTCTTGCAAGAGCCAACGCTTTTAAGCGGGCTTCTTCATCCTTTTTTCCACTCATCACGTACTCTAATATCCTTGGAGAATCCGTCAGAGGTGGCAACACGATATGGAGCAGTTCGACCTCATCGTTGCCTTTTTTTGCCAGCAACAAAGCTTGGTCAAGTGCATTTTCTGCGGTGGAGGAATAGTCGGTGGGAACAATCAGTCGTGCCATGTTTTTTTCAATTTTTTTGTAAAAAACGCAGTTGCAAAGCGGCCATTTGCACTTACAAAGGACTAATAAAGCTGGGCAGAACGTTATGGGGAATATCACCGCAGGAGCATGATTTTTGTCAAAAAAGAAAGATTTTATTCATCTTCCGCCCATGTTGATGTAGTGTATGACGAGGCCGTTTATCCCAAAACAGGCCGAAACTGTCGAAAACCGCCTAATCCTGCCTTTTCAAGTTGCTATTTTGCGAAACTTGACTGCACTCGATTTTTTTCCAATAACAACGACATGAAGCCATTACTTTCCCTTTTCCTTCACCTCGCAATTTTTGGTTGCCTAGCTGCACAATCCGGCTTAAAGACTGAATACTACAACGGCACCAACTTCAACGAAATGGTCGCCACCAGTATTGAACCAATGATTGACCTCTCTTGGAACGACGAACCACCTGTGCCCGGTCTTAACCCTCACAACTGTTCCATCCGCTGGACGGGCATCCTCAATGCGCCGGAGACCGGCACTTACACCTTCTCCGCCAAGGTGGACGATGGCATCCGGGTCTGGATAGGCGGCATCTTGGTCATTGACAACTGGAAACTGAATGACGACGGGCATTTTACCGGAAGGGTAATCATGCGGAAAGGCACGCCCTACAACCTAAAGGTGGAGTATTTCAATGCGCTCATTGAAGGCGAGGTGCGCCTGCTCTGGCAGCTGCCGGAGACCAATCGGCCCATCATCGTAGAGTCTAAATATTTTACCCAAACCATCCCGCCGCCACCCCCAAAACCTGTTGAGGCGAAGAAAAGCACTCCACCTGCAAAGTCAACACCGAAGCCTGATATTCAAAAAAAGTCTTCAAAAACAGAAGCCCCCACCGTTGTCCCAAAGGATACACTGGAACGGTACGTCCCGAAGAATGTGCTTTTTGAGCAGAGCAAAAGTGTGATGCTGTCAAAATCAAAAGCTGATTTGGACAAACTCGCTGTTTTTTTGCTCCGCAACCCAAGCATTAAACTCAAAATCGAAGGGCACACGGACATCATCGGCGACAAGGACATGAATAAAACGCTGTCCGATGAACGAGCCAAAGTGGTGGCAGAATACCTTGCCAAGAAGGGCATTGCACAAAATCGCATCGAGGCAAAGGGCTACGGCAGTTCCCGGCCGTTGGTAAAGGGAAATTCGAAAAGAGGCTACGCAGAAAACAGGCGGGTCGTGTTTATCCTCAATTGAAAATCAAATAATTCACAACTCAAACTCCCAACTAGACGTTTAGTGTTCGATTTTTTATTCCAATTCTGAATTATGAAGTGGTTGAGAGGTATTGCAATCGTCTTGTTTTCGCTGTACGCACTGGTGTGCGGTGGGCTGTACCTTGCACAGGAACGCCTGATTTTTCACCCAGACAAGCTGAACGAGGACTATGTCTTCAGAGAAGGCGAGGAAGTGGAACTGCCCGTTGCCGAGGGCATCTCCCTTAATTGCCTTTGGATGAAAGAGCCGTCCTCACGGGGCGTCATCCTGTACCTACACGGCAACCGGGGCAGCAACCGCCGCTGCTACCACCAAGCACAAACAATGGCGGGCGATGGCTACGACATCTTCATGCCCGACTACCGGGGCTTTGGGAAAAGTGATGGGGAGATTGTCTCGGAAAAACAGCTTTTCGGCGACGTGCAAGCGGCCTACGATTTTTTGAAAAAACACTACCGGGAAGACCAAATCGTGGTGGTGGGCTACTCCATCGGCTCCGGTATGGCAAGCTACCTAGCCGCCAACAACCACCCGCAGCAGCTCGTGCTGCTCGCCCCGTACACCAGCGTTGTTGATTTGAAAAATGGCATGGCGCCTTTCCTTCCCGATTTTTTGTTGAAATACCCGCTCAGGAGTTATGCTTTTTTACAAAAAGTACAGTTCCCTGTCACGCTGTTCCATGGTGAGTTTGACGAGGTCATACCTTTCAGTTCTTCGGTGAAATTACAGGCCATCAACCCAAGTTTGTTCAACTTGGTGAAGCTGCCAGAAGGGCATCGGGGCGTGATTTTCAGCCCCGTTTTTCAAGAAACGGTGAGGGGGATATTGAAGTAGTTATGAGTTATGAGCGAGGAGTTGTCCGAAAATAACTCCTCGCTCATAACTCATAACTTCAAATGGCTTTATCCTTCTCCAACAACTGAAACCCGTTGCCGTGGATATTGACGATTTCGAGGTTGTCGTCGTCAGCGAGGTACTTACGCAGTTTGGTCACGAAAACGTCCATCGATCGGGCAGTAAAGTAGTTGTCCTCTCCCCATATTTTTGTCAGCGCCTCGTTGCGAGTCAAAACGTCATTCAATTTTAGGGCAAACATTTTAAGCAGTTGTGCCTCTTTGGGGGATAGCTTGTGCTGCGGTTCATTGACGCCACCTTTGTCGAAAGTGAGAATGCGGAGTGGGTAGTTGAAATGGTATTTCCCGATGTTGTATTCCCGTGCCTCTTCCTTTGGCGCTTCCTTCGGCTTGGTACGCTTGAGGATGGCACCGATGCGGAAAAGCAGTTCCTCGGAGTTGAACGGCTTGGTGATATAGTCGTCAGCCCCAATTTTGAAGCCTTGCAACACGTCCTCTTTGAGGGTTTTTGCCGTGAGGAAAATGATGGGAACGTTCTGGTCTTTTTCCCTGATTTCACGACCAACGGTGAAGCCGTCCTTGCGGGGCATCATCACGTCAAGGATGCAAAGGTCGAAAGTGCCACGGTGATAGCTTTCGATGCCCTTGATGCCGTCATTGGCGAGGGTAACTTCATAATCGTTCATTTCGAGGTAGGAGCGAAGCACGTCCCCGAAATTTTGGTCGTCCTCGACCAGCAGTATTTTTCCTCGTGTTGTAGCTGACATTTATAAGTGGGTTTTTGAATTGTTTTTTGAAATTAGGCTTCAGCTTTCGTCGGAAAAAACAGCACAAAACTGCTCCCTTTCCCCAACTCGCTTTTCACCTCCACCCGCCCTTTGTGGGCCTCCATCATCGCCTTCACGTAACTGAGGCCGAGGCCAAAGCCCTTTACGTCGTGGAGGTTGCCGGTATGCACCCGGTAGAATTTTTCGAAAATAAGCTTTTTCGCCTCTTTACTCAGGCCGATGCCCTTGTCGCTGACTATAACTTCGACACCGCCCGTCACATTGCGTGTCGCAACCGAAATTTCGGGATTTTCGGATGAATATTTGTTCGCATTGTCCAGCAAGTTGTTGATAATGTTGGAGATGTGCGTCATGTCGCCCTGCACGATGGGCTGTGCGGCTTGGAGGTCGGTGCTCACCGAGCCGTCCCGTTTTTCTACTTGAAGGCCAATGTAACCAACCGCTTGATTAATAACGTCGTGTAGGTTCACATCGCTGATTCGCATATCCAAATCCTGTCGGTCCATTTGTGCCATTTGAAGCACTTTTTCCACCTGGTTGTTCATCCGCTTGTTTTCCTGCCGGATGATGTCGAGGAAGCGGCGGATTTTTTCGGGTTGGCTCACAATCATTGGACTAGCGATACTATCAGTGGCGAGGCTGATAGTGGCAATGGGCGTTTTGAACTCGTGGGTCATGTTGTTGATGAAGTCGTTCTTCATCTCCGACACCTTTTTTTGCTTGAACACCACGGAAATCGTGTAGAAAAAGCAGAACAGGATGATGCTCATAAAAATGATGGAGCCAATCAAGTTTTTTAAAACGGAGCTCCAAAGGAAACTGCTTTTTGTGGGAAAAAACACCATGAGGAGGCCCGGCACCTCCTTGTCACGTTGAAAAAGTCCCACCCGGTACTCACTGTTGTTGAGGTTTTTATAGCCTTCAATGGTAGGCTGGGAGCGGCTGTCCTCTACGGTATAGCGCCCATCTGCGATAACAAAACTCTTTTTACGGTTGTCATAAACACCGTAGCGGAAGGGAATTTTGATGCCTTTGTCCTGAAATTCCTGCCGCAGGAACGAACTTAGCATGTCCAACTCGATGCGTTCGGTGATGGGGGCATGGTCGAGGCTCTCCGTAATGCTAACAAATTGTGAGAGTTTTTTTGCCCGGTCAGCTTGGCATGCGGAACAGTTGCAGTCGTTGGTGGCCAAGGTAAGTTCGATAAGCTGTTGCTTAGTAATATGCGCATGGGCACCACCATCGTGCTCATCATTAATGGAAAAAGTAAGTCCGCCCATTTCTAGTTGTTGACGAACCTCGGATTCATAATAATCTTGGGCAAAACCGTTATCCACATGGCGATAGGCTTCCATCTCTTCCTGCACCTCCAGCTTGTCGCCCACCTTGTTCAAGGCGGCAACTACCTGGTTGTCGAACTGCTTCTGATTGGCCTGTAGCGAATCGGCCACCCACTTTGCTTGCATAGCAGCAATGCCAATAAGCGCAGCGCTCATCAGACCGATGATTAACCAAATAACTTTTTTATTCATTTTTTGAAAAACAGGTCAACGAAGTCATTTGTCAATGGGGCCACGGATTATTTATGGCCTTGCTCACAAATGACTCAATCACTTTAGTACGCTCTGCAAACATGACAAATTTAACAATGACAAATGCAAGTTGCCTGTTTTAACTTAGATTTAACTTGATTGTCTTGTTGGAATTCGGCGAAACAGATTTGCCGTTCCTTTTACCTTTAGGCACGTTATTCAAAACCAAACGTTTAGACTGGAGACAATAGACTTTAGACCATAGCACCCACCAATCTAATGTCTTTTGTCTGATGTCTAATGTCTCAATACGCATGAACCACTACACTTGGACATACCTCGGTGACAACGGTAGAAACTACCGAGTCGGCTTGTTGCACAGCGCCAAGACCGGGCATTTGATCATTTATATTGGTTCAAAAATCGTTCAGATTGACTTCAAGGTGTTCGACACGAAGGAGTACACCTTTTTTATCGAAGAAGAACTAGTGCATATCAACCTTGAACGACGAGGCAACGAAATGTATTTCAGTTTCAACATTGATGAAAAAACTGACACCCCCCGAAACCGCTTCCGTCACCAGCTTGAGCGCAAACATTTTTACCAACTGTTGATATTTTTGGGCGCAATGGGGCTGCTCGTGACGGGCATTGTGATGTGGGGCAAAAACGCCAAGAAATCCGAAACAGAAAGGATAGAGGAAATGCTGTCGAAAGGAAGCCAAGAGACAGTTGGGAGGGTTATGATAAAAAAACTGGATGGCAACCGTTCTGAAATATCCTACCAGTTTGTGGCGGACAACCAAACTTACACCCAAGTTTCAATGCTGCAATCTGAGCCGCTGATTTTATTGGTGAACCCCATGCCACTTGAAGAAGGCGATGAGTTTCGGGTGCGATATGCTACTCGAAAACCACACGTCAACCAAATGCTGTTCAGTGAGCCGATGCCCCGTCAAATCGAGCTGTACAAGGAACGAGCTGCCAGCAAGCACGCCCAGCTTAACCCCAATGCCTCACTTGACATGATCCAATGTTTTATACAAACTGCCTTCGAATTTGACAGCCTAAGGTCCCTCGCCGACATCTTTTTTCAAGACACCAAGCCTGCCTACAACCTAGAACACAACCTTGAAACCTATGCTAAACTCACTACCAATAAAAGCTTCTTGGAAAAAATGGAAGCCAACTGCGGCCATTTGAAGCCCGAATAGGGTAGTTAGGGAAGCGGTTGTTTTTTCCTAAATTTGCCGCCTGACATTCAATTCTTTTTTCCTTCAATCCTTCAATCCTTGGAAAAACTAGCCCAACATATCGAAGCGCTGGTGTTCGCCGCCGACGCTCCACTCTCTCCCGACGACATCCGGCAGGTGCTGGACGAGGCTTTTGAGACCGAGTTCTCCACTGAAGATGTGACTACTGCCATCGCTGAGGTCAAGGCTCGCTATGCTGACGAAAACTTCGCCATCGAGCTGGTGCAAATCGCCGGGGGCCTGCAGTTCATGACAAAGGGCGCCTACCACGGCGTCATTGGTACTTGGCTCAAGCAGACGACCAAAAAGCGCCTCTCGCAGGCCGCCATTGAGACGCTGTCTGTCATCGCCTACAAGCAGCCTGTGTCGAAAACCGAAATCGAACAAATCAGGGGCGTAAGCAGTGATTACTCCCTCCAAAAACTTCTGGAGAAGGAACTTGTTTCCATCACTGGGCGAAGTGACGGCCCCGGCAGGCCATTGCTCTACGGTACGAGTATCAAGTTCATGGACTATTTTGGCCTCAAGGACCTAAGCGACTTGCCCAAGCCCAAGGATTTCAGAGACCCCGACCAAGAAATTGGGGAGCGGGCACCGATTGAAGAAGCCTTTGATAACGATTCGGGAACGGAAATTGAAAGCTTGGAGAACTAGCAATATTATGATGTTGAAAATCAATGCTTTATGCAAACTATCGAACAACCTTTGGTAAACCGAGTAGCCAGTAGCGGGCTAGTGACACTCAAGTTAGAGGAGTTTTTTCCAAAGGAAGAAATGGCCATTTTTGACATGAAAGACCACCTGTTCATGGGCCTTATTTTGAAGGAAAAAGACTTCCGGGAGGCACTGGCCAACCACGATTGGCCACAGTACACCGGAAAAAACCTCGCTGTTTTTTGCTCTGCCGATGCCATCATTCCCGTTTGGGCGTACATGCTCGTGACGGTGTATGCCGCACCGTTTGCCACCGATATTTTCCAAGGAACACCGGAGGAGTTTTACAAGCATATTTTTCAAAAGGCCCTCGACGAAGTGGATGCTGCGCAATATACCGACCAGCGCATCGTCATTAAAGGATGTAGCGACCACCCCGTTCCGCCATCGGCCTACGTCGAACTGACCCGCAAGCTACAACCGCACGCAAAAAGCATCATGTTCGGTGAGCCGTGTTCTACGGTGCCTATTTTTAAAAAACCGAAGGCGTAAGAGCAGCTATGTTGCACGCTGAAAACTCAAACCACAACCAGTCTATGAATAATTCCGTGAAATACTACATCGCTGCCCTCGCAGCAATTGTCATGGTGGTCATTTTTACCGCCTACACGCCTGAGTCCAAAACTGGTATTTACGGTGGCCCTGAGTCCTTGCTTTCCATCCCACATGTGCAAGCTACCGACGAGTTTTGGTTCGCCGGGGAACGAATTCCAGTCAAGAACTTCGACGTTCGGGAGCGACTGGAACGGGAGTTGATTGTCAATTCCTACCGCCACAGCACCACAATTTTGAACCTAAAAAACAGTGCCCGATACTTCCCAGTAATGGAGAAAATCTTGAAAGAAAACGGCCTGCCCGACGACTTCAAGTACCTTGCCGTGGCGGAGAGCGACCTTCGAAATGCTTCGTCGCCTGCTGGCGCAAAGGGCATCTGGCAGTTTATGGAAGGCACAGCAGAGGAATACGGAATGGAAGTAAATAAGGAGGTGGACGAGCGCCTGCACCTCGAAAAATCCACCCGTGCGGCTTGTGCCTATTTGAAAAAATACAAGGATCGTTTTGGCTCTTGGGCGCTTGTGGCCGCCGCCTACAACATGGGCCCAACCGGACTGAGGAATGAGATTGAATCTCAAAAATCCGATAACTATTATGACCTAAACCTCAATGATGAGACCAACCGGTACATCTTCCGTCTCGTGGCCATCAAACACGTGATGGAGCACCCAGAGCTGTACGGGTTCGACATGAAAAGCGAACAACTTTACCCGCCACTTGACAACTACGCCCTCGTCACCGTGGATAGTTCTATCGCCAACCTCGGCGAATTTGCGAAGCAATATGGGGTTAGCTACCGGATGCTGAAGGTGTTCAACCCATGGCTGAAGGATAATAAATTGACGAACTCGAAGCGGAAGGTTTACGACATCAAGATTCCGAAGTGAGGCTCTTCGGAGCAGGAAAAAAAAGTCCCGAAGCAAGCTGATAACAGTTTTGCTTCGGGACGCTAAGGTGAATTTTTGTTCAGTTTTGTTGGGCGAAAGCCCGGCCATTTCACCAAAAAATAAGGGATAGTGCCGCCTGGGCTGGTGAATGGCTTACAGATGTTGCTTTAACAATTGGATTTACGAAATAACGATTAAGGGGTACAAAATACATGCCAGTTAATTTTAATTCAAAAGGCCGGTGCATTTGCTGCACTGGCCTTTTGAATTTTGAGAACCTTGATTTTACGGCTATCAACCTCTAATCATTGGTTTCCATCCCACGGAGCTTCACTTCTCCCTTTCGGATGTTGCGGCCATTTCGGATGATGTCCAGTGCCACCGTATCGCCAGGGCGGAAGCGGGCAATTTGCTCCTGCAACTCCGGCACGGAAGCCGTTTTTGTTCCATTAACACCAATGATGATGTCGTTCATTTGCAAGCCAGCCTCGTCGGCGCCGCTGCCTACATCCACGGTGCGGACGAGCACGCCCTCCACATCGCCAAGGTTAAAGTCGCGGGCGATTTCGTTGTCCACATCCTTGATCCTTACGCCAAGCAGCGCTCGCTGCGCCACGCCAAATTCTTTCAGGTCACGCATGATTTTTTGCACCAAATTGGCGGGGATGGCAAACGAATAACCTTCATAGGCACCAGTTTCGCTCATGATGGCGGCGTTGATACCCACCAGTTCTCCCTTCATATTGACAAGGGCGCCACCGCTGTTGCCAGGATTTACCACCGCGTCGGTCTGGATAAAGCTCTCAATGGAGTACATGCCCTGAAGGATGTTAATGTTTCGGCCCTTGGCGCTCACGATGCCCGCCGTCACGGTGCTGGTAAGGTTGAACGGGTTGCCCACAGCCAGCACCCATTCGCCTACCTGCACGTTGTCGGAGTTGGCGTAAACAAGTGGCTTGAGGCCATTGGCGTCAATTTTCAGCAGCGCAAGGTCGGTGTAAGGGTCTTTGCCCACCACAGTGGCCTTGTAAATCCGCCTATTATAAAGCGAAACTTCCACCTTACCGCCGCCTTCAATTACGTGGTTGTTGGTGATAATATAACCATCCTTAGAAATGATGACCCCAGAGCCGCCTGATGTAGGTTCCGTGCCACCACGGCTTTTTACCGTGATGTTCACCACTGCTTGCGTGACAATATTGGCTGTTTCCACAAAATCTTCTGGCACGTAAAAACTGCTGGAAGGTTTGGGGTTCACCGTCGGTGAATCAAAATCGTAACTGGCCAAGTGAACCGTTGGGCTTGCTTGATCGGATAACGCAGTTTGCTCGGAATTTTTCAAACTGTTGAAGAGTAACAAACTAAATGCAGCGTTGAGCAGCAGCGTAGCAGTGATGGCGATTCCTACTTTTTTCATAATAGTACAATGTTTCGGGTGATTAAAACTGGGTTTAAAATCATTGGCTATTGGAGGCGTAAAGTATTGACTTTCAGCATTTTAATGTACGCTTATCCTAAACAAGCATGGCAGTGACATAAAAGACACCCCTATAACTGTTTTTTCAGTACAAAAATTTCTTGTGGAAAAGGAAAACCGGAAGCAATAGCGGTTTATTCTACAAAAAAGCCAATTTTTTATGAACAATGCACGGTCTGGGCAGACGAAGGGAGATAAATAATTGTTAAACGGTGAGAATTTGGTTGATTGGCGACGAAGTTGGTGGTGTGAGGTGCAGTGGTATCAAATCCACCACTGCACCTAATTGAATTATTCACTTTTTAACTTTCACATAAAAACGCTTGTCCACCGAGAAATCGTTCAGCGATTTCAACTGACAAGCAACGGTCTGGCGTTCTGTGGTCGGACGTATCCAGCTCCACTTACCGGGTTCGAGCTGCACGAGTAGTGGAAGATCGAAGCCCTTCACACAATTTGTCCAGCGGTAATTCACGAGTGTTTGATGGCCTTTTTTTACCTTTTTTTCTACCATCGTCACCTCCAATACAGGAATGTCCGTAGTGCGCAGGTATTGGTCAAAAATTTTTGACAAATCAATGCCCGCTTCGTTCGACATATAATCTTCCACCTGCTTTGTGGTGACAGTCTGGTGCCGAAAAGTTGCGTTCAACCCCCGTAATATTTCACGGAATTTCTCATCATCATTAATCGCTGCTCGTATCGTGTGCAACAGGCTCCCCCCTTTGTAATACATGTCGCCACTGCCCTCTTGGTTGACGTTGTAAGTTCCGATGATAGGCTTACGATTGCCGATGAGCGCCCGGCAGCCAACATTGTAGGTGGTGGCAAAATCTTCTCCCATTTCGCAGCCCGTATAGATGGTCTCTGAATAGTTGGTAAAACCTTCGTGCACCCACATATCTGCAATATCCTTTGTGCTGATATTGTTCCCAAACCACTCGTGCCCCGACTCGTGCACGATGATAAAGTCCCATTTTAGTCCCACGCCAGTATCTGAGAGGTCACGCCCGCGATAGCCGTTTTGGTAGCCATTGCCGTAGGCAACAGCACTCTGGTGCTCCATGCCGAGGTGCGGCGATTCGACGAGCTTGTAGCCGTCTTCGTAAAATGGGTATGGTCCAAACCAATGCTCGAAGCAGTGCAGCATCTTTGGCACCTCGCTCAGAAAGCGGGTTTTAGCCTTCTCCAAATTGTAGTCCATCACCCAAAAATCCATGTCCAGCCGACCTGCCTCGCCGAGGTAGATGTCCTGAAAATGTTGGTAAAAACCGATGTAAGGAATGAGGTTGTAATTGTTAATGGGGTTCACCACCGCCCAATTGTAGGTGGCCGTGCCGTTGCCATTGTCGGTGCGGCTGCGCAGGCGGCCATTGGCCACGCCCACCAATGGCAACGGGCAAGTGATGTGCAAGGCAGCGCTGTCCGGCTCGTCGTATTGGTGGTCCTTGTTCGGATACCAGACGCTAGGCCCCATGCCCTGGCAGGCGACGGAGACCCACGGACGGCTTTTTTCGTCTTTACCCCAGATGATTCCACCGTCCCATGGTGGCCGCTTCGCAGCGATGGGCTTGCCATGGTAGTACAGGCTTATTTTTCGGAAACTGCCTTCCCGTTGCGCTGAGTTTAGTTGGATAAAATAGGCGGGGCCATCCTGTTCCCATGTGAGATACTCGCCGTCCTGCAAGACGCTGTCCAGTGAGAGCGGCGCCATCAGGTCAATTTGCATCTGGTTTGTCGTGCTTCGCAAAACCTCGTAAGTGATGGTATTCCAGCCACTTATGTTTTGATTCTCAATATCAAATGCCACGTTCAGGTCGTAGTGCCGGGCATCCCACCAAGCCCTTTCGGAAGTAATGGAGCCACGGAGCGTGTCGGCATGGGTGAAGGTTTGAGCCACCGAAAATAAAGGCAACAATATCGCTACCCATAGAAATTTATGTTTCATTTTAAGTTGTTTGAATCGTAAATCGTCATTCCAAAATCGTAAATCGCTACACTTCCCACTCCGCCCCCATCCGATAAACCGTTCCCTTGAACAGCGCCACCACCACCCCGTGCTGGTTCGTCACCGTCACCCGGTAAACAGCGAGTTTATTTGACAGGTGGTCCTCAACAGCAGTAGCCGTCAACACGTCACCGGGATGCGTGGCAACCGTGTGGGAGATGGACGTCTCGATAGAGACTGACTTTCGCCCATGTGAGTTGCTTGCGAAGGCAAAAGCACTGTCGGCAAACGAGAAGGTGATGCCGCCGTGCGCCACGCCAAACCCGTTGCACATCTCCGGGCGTACCGTCATGCGAAGTACCGAGCGACCGGGGCCGTCCTCCAGTCGCTCGATGCCGAGCCATTGGCTGAACGGGTCGTTGTTGTACATAGCATCAACGACCCTCGTAGCAAGGTCTTTCGTTTTATTTTCCATAAAAAGTCTGGTGTGCCTTGGCCATTTTGCGGAGCAAAGGGCTGCAGCGATAGCGGTCTTCGAGGTATTCGGCTTGCAGCGCGTCCAGCATGTGCACACAGTTTGCGATGCCGATTTCGTCGGCCCACTGCAGCAGGCCCTTCGGATAGTTCACGCCCTTGGTCATGGCCAAATCAATGTCGTCACGGCTGGCAATGCGCAGGTAGAGTCCATCAGCCGCTTCATTGATGAGCATGACCAGGATGCGGGCAAAAATCACTTCACCCATATCTGCGTCTTGCTTCGCAACGGGTTTTTCAGCCCCTTCGGAATAATCGTAGTAGCCACGCCCCGTTTTTTTACCCAACCATCCTGCCTCGCTCAATCGCTTTTGGGTGAACGACGGTTTGTAACGGGGGTCGTAAAAAAACGACTGGAACACTGTCTCCGTCACCGTATAATTCACGTCGTTGCCGATGAAATCCATCAGTGTAAAAGGGCCCATTCGGAAGCCACCGAGTTCGGTCATCGCCCAGTCAATGGTGGCCACATCAGCGATGCCTTCTTCGAGGATTCGTAGCGCTTCGCCATAGAAGGGTCGGGCCACCCGATTAACGATAAAACCAGGGGTGTCCTTGGCCAGCACCACCAGTTTACCCCAACTTTCGATGAGCAGCTTTGCCTGCTTCGCAACGTCGGAGGAAGTCTGAATGGCGGGTACGACCTCCACCAACTGCATGAGTGGAGCGGGGTTGAAAAAATGGATGCCCAGCACCCGCTCCGGTCGGTCGCAGGCGGCGGCGATGGCCGCCACGGAGAGCGACGAGGTGTTGGTGGCCAACATGCAATCGGCACTGACAATACCTTCCAGCTGTTTGAACACCGCTTTTTTCACCGCCAAATCTTCTATGATGGCCTCGATGACCAGACCTGTTTCGCCGAAGGCGGCCAAATCACTAAAATAAAACACCCTGCCGAAAATGGCTTTGGCGGTTCGGTCGTCAATTTTTCCCTTGCCAGCCAGCTTGTTGAGAATAGCGAGCAAATTGGCCTGCGCCCGTTCGAGAGCGACAGGATTACTGTCAAATACAAAGACTTCATGGCCAGCCGTGGATGCTACCTGTGCGATGCCAGCACCCATGGAACCAGCGCCTATTATGCCTATTTTTATCATAATTTCGTTTGAGCGCCAAATTTAAACCAAAAAGCCCACCCCGATAGCGGAGTGGGCTTTTTGAATGAAAAACGGTTATCAGAAACCGCTTTTATTGTTGTTCTTTTTAGAATACGGGGTTGGGGTTTCCATTTCTAAATCATCGCTTGTAGCAGCTCGAAATTCCACCCTTCGATTCATGAGGGTGCTGCCAGTAGAGGGCACCAACGGTAAGTCTTCACCGTTATAATTGAGGAGCAATCGACTTCGTGGGATGCCATGTACATTAACCAAATGCTCGATGACGGCCTTTGCCCTACGGAAAGAGAGGTCAAGATTGTACTGGTCTGAGGCAGTTTTGTCCGTAAAGCCAGTCACCACAATTTGAAGGTTGGGGTTTGATTTCATTACATGCGCTACGTTGGAGAGGCTGCCATAGTCCGCATATCGGATTTTATAACTGTCAATGTTAAAATGGACAATGGGGAGGAACCAATCAGTGATGCCGCCGCTGTTAAATGATAGTCCATTGTTTGTTCGGCCATTGACATTCCCACTGTTATCATTTCTGTTCGGTTGCCCATCAGCGGTTTTGCCAATTTTATCGTCGCTATTTTTCCTGCCATTGCTATTGCTGCCAATGATATTCCCCACCTCATCTTGCACCAATTTTCGCACATCTTCCTCGCTTCTGATCGGCGTTTCGCCCTCCTGTCGGGTGACTATTTTGCTGCTTTTAGGTAGATACGGCTCATCGTCTTGAAAATTGGGAATGCCATCACCGTCACTGTCAAGGGGAAGGCCGCGGGTATCTACGACGACGCCTGGAGGGGTGGTATTATCCTGGTCGAGGAGGTCAATCACACCGTCGGCATCACTGTCGGTGAGGTCGAAGACTGGACGGTTCTTCAGTTCAGTGATATCCTGCATGATGACTTCCATAGGATTTACCCAGTAGAGTGGTTCGGATTTGGTGTTCTTGTTTCCGAGGTTGAAATTGAGGCGGACAGAGCCGTAGCCCATGACGTCATTGTCCTGACGAGCTACACCATCAAGCAGGTCGGAATCATGGCCAAAGATGACCAATGCCTTGGATTCAAAGCCCAAGTTGAAACGATCGGAAATGCGAAATGCGATACCAACACCGCCATCGACATGTGTCTGCACGGTTGGCTTTAAAGGATGCAGGTAAGTTGAAAGTTGTTGGATAGCAGTGACTTCAAAACGGGAAGCACCACCCCCTAAAAAGGCATAAAGGTTCGTCTTACGGCGTGGGACATTGTTCCAAACAAGGTTGTTAAGGGAAGCCACTATTTGAACGGAGCCTGTCTGGATGATAGTTTCAGAAGTTCCATCGAGGTTGTCCTTTTGTTTAAGTTGGCCGTAAAAAGCCTCTCCCCGAATGGAAAAAACATAGTCGATAGCCCTGCGAATATGAAAACCTGCACCATAATTGGGAACAAACTTTATGTCCCCAAACGACATAGCTGTGCCCCCATGGAGTCCGAACTCCCACATATGCGCAGGTGTAGGGCGATAGGGCGGTGGGCTGCCAGCATCTTGGGATTTACAAAAGGAAGGAAGGAAAATTGTCAGAAAAAGGCATACTGTCCTACCAATTTTACGTTTTTCAATAGAGTTGAAGTGGGTCATAACCAGTTCTTTTAGTGTGGGATAGTTGCCAGTTTAGGCAAATTTAACATGGGATACTATAGTACAAAGTTCAAAATACCAAATTTGTTCGTTTCAATATACGACAATTTCTATTGGGCAGTTTTCTAAGCCCTTCCCGCAGATGGGTTTTGGTACAAAAAGAAACGGGCAAAACAGCAGGAACGCTGCTATTTTGCCCGTAATTATTTTGTTTTTACTATCCTCAAACCGCCTCTGCCCACTCTTTTTTCATCAATTTATTCAGTGCAATTTCAAGGCCTGCTGTTGAAATATTTGTTGACGTTGCACTGAATCGCTGCACCTCTTCCAGTGCCTGCCTGATTATATTGGACACGTCGCTGAAAATAGCTTCGTCCGTCATTTCGGCATCGGGCTGCATCAAGTAGGCAAACACCCTGGCCATGCCACAGTTGGCAATGAAGTCGGGAATGAGGCTCAAGTGTTGGTCGGCGTAGCCTGCCGTAGGGCCGAAGAAGATGCCATCGTCCACGAACGGCACATTGGCACCGCAGGAGATGACCTCAGTGCCACTGGCAATCATGTCATCCACCTGCTGACGGCTCACAAGTTTGGAGGCAGCGCCTGGGATGAAAATATCCGCACCGAGCGACCAGATGCGTTGGTTGGTTTCTTCGAAAGAAAGCAGGCCATCGGCCGTTAGTTTGTTGCCTTGCTTCCGAAGGAAAAGTTCTTTGACTTCGTCAATGCCCATGCCGTCGGGCCGGATGATACCGCCAACCCTATCAATTATACCGATGATTTTCACACCTTCTACTGCCAAATAGCAGGCCGCCGCTGAGGCCACGTTGCCCCAGCCCTGGATGATGGCTGTCTTGCCCCGAAGGTCGGTGCCCCGGAACAGGTCGAAGTAGTGCCGCACCGATTCGGCAACGCCGTAGCCGGTTATCATGTCCGCCACGGCAAATTTTTCGGGTGCATCGGGTACGTAGCGGCTGTCCTCCACTATTTTGGAGCAGCCGTGGCGGAGCTGGCCAAGTATTTTAATTTTTTGGCCGCTCGTCGTACC
>JAHEAS010000426.1 GCA_024642645.1 Saprospirales bacterium
TCGAGGTCGTACTGGTGATTCCTCCATTCAATTCAACATGCACGTTTTCAACGCCTTGATTTGCCTCATCGGCAATTTTTCCAGCCATGGCAATCAATGGGGAAGAACAAGCGCCCATGTTATCTTGAACTTCGAGTGTCGTCGCACAGAAGTCAGCATTGCCTGCCTCATCGGTAACCCATATCTGTACTGGATTTACTCCAAGGTCATCACAAGTAAAAATCATGACGGAGTCGGCAGTATTTGGTGAAAACGAAACCAAGAGTTGGCTCAATGGCGTACAGTTGTCTTGCGTAGAGCCCACAATGAACAAGTTAGCATCAACCGGTACCATGCCTGTTGACATGATTTCCGCAACCAAGCCGTTGGCGCAAATAGGTGTTGGTTTTTTACAATCTTCAATCGCAAAAATGAAGTTGCAGTACCCGATATTGCCGCAGCCATCAATGGCACTGTAGCTAATTCGGTGCGTACCTACCGGATAATTGTTGGTTGTGTTTTGACCGGTTCCAGAAGTTACATACCCTGGATCGTAGATGCCATCATCATTGAGGTCAACTGTCCAAGTGTAAGTAATCTGGTTGGCAGGTGTGCACAAATCTGTCGCTGAAACGGTCAAGTCTGGTGCCAATGGGCTGCAGTCCGCTTTGAAGTTGCAGAAGGTCTGGCTGTTGCAAGCGGCAAAAGTGGGTGCACTACTGTCCATCACGACAATTGTCTGTACCTTCTGCCAGCTTCCACCAGCGGTCGGGTTGTTTGGGTCATACTGGCACCAATCAACCACAGTCCAAGTACGAAGTATTTTCTGGCAACCATCTGGTGAAGCTCCAAGTACTAAGTCAGTGAAACCAGGTACAAGGTTATAGCAACCGTTAGATGGTGGATAAATAGGTACACCTGTGCTGGATGGTGCAGTTGATGCGGTACATCCGTTCAGTGTCAAATCAGCAGGAAAGATGATGCTGCTGCCAGTGAATGGGTTGTTGTTGACAACTGTAATGGTTTGTACACAGAAGGTAAGGGTACCCGCAGGGTCGGTGGCGGCATAAGTCCTGTAAATAGTACCACCTCCGCAAGCAATCGTACCAGCATCTGACTGGGTCAAAACAATATTTGCTCCGCAATTGTCCATCGCCAATCCATCAAGTGGGCCTACAAGTGTAGGGTCTGTTTCCACGGTACCCACCAAGGTTGGATTGGTGTAGTCTTGTCCGCAATCCAATGTCACATTGGGTGGACAAGTAATGGAAGGCCCAGATTTGTCCTGCACTTCTACATTTACCATACATTCGTTGAAATTGCCGTGGCAATCGAAAACCCGAAGCCTAACCTGAACATTGACACCGACATCCATGCAGCAAAATTCTACGATGTCGTCAAAAACCAAGTTTGCTGGATTGCTGCAATTGTCAGTCATCCGTGCTACTTTAAATCCATCAATGCAGCAGTTGTCGGTGCTACCATTATCGAAAGAAATAGCGTGGGCAAAACCATATCCGTAATCATCCAAAGCCACCACAGAAAATTGGTCGCAAACTGGATTCGGCTTCGTATTGTCGTTGACGGTGATGGTAAAGGTTTTTGAAGTCGAATTGCCACAGGCATCCGTAACTTTTACCGTAATGGTATGTACTCCAAAGGTCAAACCAGGCGAAGGTACCTGGCCTCCATTTCCTGAAATTGGGCCTGATGGAGTAAATATGACCACGGAGTAGCTTGAACAATCAGACACAGCAACGGCTGGTATTACCGGACGGGCACGGCAGCCCGGCAAGTTGGCCGAAACAGTCATGTTTGCTGGCGCATTGAAGACTGGAGCAGTGGTATCGTTGTAATGGATAACTTGGGTACAGGTCCAAGGGTTGTCAATAAAGTCAACGGGCAGGCACCAGTCCAGTACAGTCCATGTACGGATAATACGGAAGCCAACGCCGCATTTTGGGATGACCAAATCAGAATAAGAAGCTGTTACATTACAAACGGCGTTGGCGCCTTCCGTGATTTCGTAAGTGATACTGTCAATCACCACGGTTGGATAACCGGTGTTTGACGGTAAAATATTGGCTGGCGAGCCAGGCGTGCATTCCATCACTTTTTCGGCAGGACACATTGGATTCAAGCTCAGGAGTGAAGTCCTTTCAACAGTAATCATCTGTGTACAAGTGCTGGTATAACCAAGTTCGTCAGTAGCTGACCAAATTCGCATAATTTGCTGGGAATAGGTGTCCGAGCATTGCCCCACAGTTATCATGTCAACATGCTGAACCGTAAAATCATGGCAATCGACAAATGATGGTTCAAGCACGTCTCCACCTTCTGAAATTGGCCTTACATCTTGAAGGCAATTGATGGTATCATCAACACAACCTGAAATGAATGGGCCAGACTTGTCTTCGATTAATGCCTCACCCCAACAAGTATTGCCAGTTTGTGTATTGGTTACAGTGAATGTGATGGTTTCACCAACATAATAATATCCAATATAATTGGATCCAGTGTACTCCACGTCCACCACGAAATCATCGTAACATCCATAGTTGCCCTCCAAGGCAGCATCAGGTGTTAACCACATTTCGCAAGTAGAAGGAATGGAAATATGCAAATTATCGTCACAAATCAACCCATTCGATACTGGAACAAACGGGTTAACGGTAATGGAAAATGCACATGTAGCTGTGTTACCACTGCAATCCGTAGCTAGAAAGCTTAAATTGACTGTACCAATCGGATAAGTGCTACCAGAAGTGTAGCCTGTCGCATCTGTTTGAGAAACAGTTGGGTTGCAGCCCGGCACGTTGTCAACTGCATTCACTGCAAAATTGAAGACTGTTTCGCAAGCGCCGGGTGTAAGTTGGAGGATAGTATTTCCTGGACAACTGCTAAATGTCGGAGGTATAACATCCTGTGCAAGTAGGGAGGAGGCAAAGCATAGCATTGCCACCACGTAACTGAGTAATACTCGTGTCATGGGACCTGTTTTAGGTTAAAGAATTTAAAATAAGATTCGTATTCAGACGATTGGACACGATGGCAGAAAATAATGTAACAAAAACCATCAATGCCAACCGAAGTCTGCTTGTGTAATTTTGAAAAATCAAGATTGGTTAAAATACTTTCAGGTCAGGCAAGGTGCCCTTTAGGATAGATTTTTGATAGGAGTAAAATTTGGAGCGCCAGTCTCCGAGAAGTTGTTAGATAGAAATATGCAAGTATTAGTTAAAATTCGATACAAAGATAGCCTATTTGATTCCGCCAAAGCTATACCCCGATTTCGCTAATTAATAATTTGTTTTAAAGTTGTTTTCATAAAACACTGACAAACAGCATTTTAATCACCATCAATTGTCTGAAACATTTTCCAGGTTGGTTCTTTTGGAACACTCGCCGTAAGGTTCACCTGCTCTTTTTTGACAGGATGCTCGAACGAGATGCTCTTACAATGCAAGTGGATAGAACTATCTTTATTGGGCGTAGGGAAGCCGTATTTCACGTCTCCTCGAATGGGGCAACCTATTTTTGCGAGCTGCGCTCGAATCTGATGAGGGCGCCCAGTTTGTAAGTTAATCTTCAGCAAATAACAATCATCGATTTCTGCGATTAACTCATAGTCTAGGTCAGCCTGTTTGGCACCTTTCGCCCTGGAGCTCATAGTATCATAAGCTTTCACCACGTTCTTGCTGGTGTCTTTCAGAATGTAATGCGTTAAATGCCCGTTGAATGGGTCGGGCCTTCTACCGACGATGGCCCAGTACGTTTTCTTGACCTCACGCTCCGCAAAAATCTTGTTCATTCGTTCAAGTGCTTTGCTGGTTCGGGCAAAAATGGTCACGCCGCTTACAGGCCTGTCCAATCGGTGAATGATGCCGAGATAAACGTCGCCGGGCTTCTCGTATTTGTCCTTGATGTACTTTTTTACTTGGTCGGCGAGTGTTTCATCGCCTGTTTCATCACCTTGAACAAGGACGTTGTTCGGCTTGTTTACAGCAATCAGGTGGTTGTCTTCGAATAATATTTTCATAATTAGTGCAAAGGTAAACTAAGATTGTTGGATTGTTGAATTGCAATGCCGACCCTATTTTGCGAACAACAATCAAACAATTAAATAATCAAATAAATGAATCTAAGCCTTGGATTTTCTCCCTGCCCAAACGACACCTTTATTTTTGATGCAATGCTGCATGGTCGAAT
>JAHEAS010000427.1:0-1698 GCA_024642645.1 Saprospirales bacterium
ACCTGCACGCTGGCCAAAGTTTGGCAATTGTTCAGCGTGTTTGTCACGGTGAGCAGGTAGGTGCCGGGGGCTGTCACGGTGGGCATGAGCGTCGTTGCGCCCATGGAAATCTGGCCGTTGGTGGTGGTCCAGCCGTAACTGATGTCGGGGCCGATGCTGCTTCCCGTGCCGTTCAGCGTGACCGAAAGCACGGAGCAGGTCAGCGATTGCGGAGCACCAGCAATGGCCACGGGGGCGTTGGCATCTTGGTTCACCAGCACGTCAGCGGAGGCAGTGCAACCAGTCACCAAATCGGTGACAGTGAGTGTGTAGGTGCCCGGGGCATTTAGCTGGATGTTTGGTGTGGTTGCACCACTAAGGATATTGCCGTTCAGCGTGGTCCAAGCGTAACTGACGCCGTTGGGGCTGTTGCCCACCCCGTTGACTTGGATGCTGGTTTGGCCACACAGCAAGGTTTGGGTGCCGTTTACCACGACCGTGGGCGGGTTGCCACTTTGCATCACCTGCACCGACTCGCTCGCCGAACAGTTGGTCAGAGTGTTCGTCACGGTGAGGGTGTAGGTGCCGGGCGAACCGATGGTTGGTGTCAGGGTTGTGTCGCCTGCTGTCAGACCGACACCGCTGCCTGAAAACGTCCACAGGTACTCGAATTCGGCCCCAGCAGAGGCAGTCGCTGAAAGTTGAATCTCGTTCACCGTGCAAGTCAAAGTGGCAGGCGCTGCAATGTCCACATCGGGCGCTCCGCCAAAAGGCGCAACGGTGACGCTATCCACGGCTGCACAGCCGTTCGCCGAATTTGTCACGGTCAAAAAATACGTGCCGGGAGCATTCACTGTGGTTGTCAGGGTCGTATCACCGCCCGTCCAGAGGTAGTTGAAATTGCTGCCTTGGCTACTGCCGCTGCCGTCCAGCGTACCGGATTGCGCAGCACAATCCATCATGGGCGCAGGTCCCGCATCCGCCACCGGCGGCAAGGTGTCAATCGCCACCGTTACACTCGCCGTTGTTACACAATTATTGTTTTGGTTCAAAAGCGTCAAAGCGTAAACGCCCGGCGCATTCACCGTCGGGGTGAGGGTGTTTTGCCCGCTGGAGAAACTAGGGCCGTTCCACGTTAGCGTGATGCCTGCGCCACTGGACGAACCGGAAGCATCGAGCATGATTTCGTCCGTGAGGCAGTTGAGATTATCGGGCTGTTCAATTAGTACGATGGGGGCGTTAGCATCTTGGTTGACGGTCACTGTATCGACGGTGGTGCAGCCGTTCGCCGCATTTTCCACTGTCAAAAAATAACTGCCCACGCCGTCCACTTCGGGCATGAGGGTCGTGTCGCCGCTCACGATGTTGCCGTTCGAAGTCGTCCATAAGTAGCTGATGTCAGGGCCAGTGCTGGAGCCGCTGCCATCGAGCGTAATCGCCGTGCCGCTACAGTCCAGCGTGGCATTTGGGCCTGCTTGCGCAATGGGCGGGGTGCTGTTTTCGGTCACGGTCGCCGAGGCGGAGGCAGTGCAGCCGCTGGTAGTGTCGGTGAGGGTAAGGGTATAAACCCCGGCACTGCCCACCCAAGGCATCAGCGTGGTGTCGCCGGAGAGGAACATGCCGTTTTGCGAAGCCCAAACCAAGCCAAAGCCGCTCCCGCCGGAAGATTGCGAAGCATCCAACTGCACCGAGTCGGTGAGGCAGTTGAGTACAGGAATC
>JAHEAS010000427.1:1708-4182 GCA_024642645.1 Saprospirales bacterium
GCACCCGTTTGTAGTGTTGGTGACGGTCAAAATGTAAATGCCCGCCGAGTCCACGGTAGCCGTTGGGCCGTTGGTGGGGCTGGTGAAATGCCCGTCAGGGGTGGTCCAAGCATAACTGATGCCGGGGCCGTTGCTGCTGCCCGTGCTGCTGAGCGTGTCGATGGCATTGTTGCAGTCCAAACTGCCAGCGGAACTGGTGGCAGAGGCGGTGGGTGGGGAGGCGGTAGTTGCCAAAGTGGTGGTTGCGGTAGCGGTGCAGCCGTTGTCGTCATTGGTGACGGTGAGGGTGTAGCTGCCGGGGATGTTCACGAGACAATCGTTTTGGGTGTTTTCGCCGGAAACGATGCCGGGCCCTGTCCACAAGTAAGAGAAATTGCTGCCTGTGCTGCTGCCCGTTCCGCTGAGGGTCGTTTCAAAAACAGTGCAGGAAAGGGGTGTTGGCGCATTGGCCATGGCCATTGGCAGCATGGTGTTTTGGTTCACGGTCGCCGTGGCGGTGGCGGTGCAGCCACTGATGGAATTGGTGACGGTAAGGGTGTAGAGGCCCTGCTGGTTCACCTCTGGCATCAAGGTTCCCTGCCCGGAGACCACTGCGAAGGCAGGCTCCCATTCATAACTGATGGTATTTTCGGAGGAGCTCCCCGTTCCATCCAAAAAGACGGTCGTATTGGCGCAAGTCAGCACTTGATTAGCAGCAGCGAAGGCCGTCACGGTGTTGGGGTCGTCCTGCACCGTGAGGCTGGAGGAGACTTGACAATGCGTGGGACCGAAATCGAAATTGACCGTAAGCGTATAATTTCCCACTTGATTGATGGTGACGATGGGCGTGTTGGCGCCCGAAATGATGCCGGGCCCCGTCCAGGAATAGGTAATGTTTGGCCCAGCAGTCGAGGCGCTTCCGTCGAGTTGGATGCCAGATTGTACCGCATTGCAAGGTAAAAAAGCGGTGATGGGCACAATGGCTTCGATGCTCGCCACGTCCACATTCACCTCGTCGGTGGCGGTACAGGCGGCGGCAAAGAAAATGTCGTCGAGGGCGTAGTCGTCGCCGAAGAAGCCGTTGCCACCAGTGATTTGGTCGAGGATGCAGAGGTTAGCCGAGGAAGCATTGCCAGAGTACCACGAAGCGGAGAACTGTTGCCAGTTGCAGGTGCCCGTGCCGACGGGGTATGGGTCCCCGACCGGTGTGCCATTCACCGAAAACTGCAAGGTGGGTGGTGTGATGGGTGAAGCCATCGCCCAACCACTCATCACGTACCAAGTGTTTGGCGTAACGGGAATGGTCTGGCACCAGACCTGCGCCCCAGTGACGGCGTTGCCGTTGATGAGCATCATATTGCCCGTGCCGTTACCGAAGGTATGGTCATCGCACGGCGGAAAACTGGACAGCACGAGCGCAGGGGAAGTCGTTAGTACATAAGTGCCAGGCGTGATGGGTGTTGGATTATAAGTGTAAGCGCTCGTGAAGCCGCTGTTACCAGCCTCGAAGCCGGGGTTGGTGACGAGGTTGGTCGCTGTGGGGTCAACGGCCTGCGCACTCAGCGTGTAGGTTATCGGCCCCGTGATAGTGGCGGTCGGGTTGAGGAAGTTGGGGTTGTTGAGGCCCGTGGGCGGCGACCATGCAAACCCAAGGTACGGCCCCGTGACACTGCCCTGCAGGGTGGTGGAATTGCCCACATTGCAAACTATCAAATCGGGGCCAGCACTGACGGTGATGGGGCACTGTGCGGCGAGCCAGTTTTGGAAGAAAAACAGGCTACTGGCTATAGTTAAGGCAAAGTATCGGGTGTTCATTTTGTCGCTGATTGCCCCCGTTGTGGGGATGGGTTTTGTATTCAGCGATAAATGTACGAAGGGCTCACCTTAAACTATGCTACGACAAAAATTTGTATCCCATAAAATATTGACTTCCAATGCACAAAACCCAACAGGGCAATGTCATTAAATTAAGGAGCGTGGCGTGGCAAGGACATCCCCCCTTCAAAGGGGGAAGGGGGGATGTAGTCTGGGCAAAATCTACCGTTTGCCCTTAGCGCCTCATCGGGGTGACCAATTCCAGTTGGCATTTTCATAAGAAATCCTTTCCTATTTGACACAACGGGTGAGCGCATGGAATATATTTTTTAACGGAAAGTTTGGCCGTTCAGGCGAGCCATGCTTGTTTTGTGACGGATAACGTTTTTTCGCAGCTATCCCGAAAACACCAGCGGTGACACCTTTTTGAAAGGTGTCACCGCTGTCACTTAGCTTCAGAACAAATTCTTCGGTTCCGGCTCTCCCAATTTATCCAAGCTTTTTGCCACCAGCATGGACACGCAGAGGTCACTGGTCACGTTGGCGATGGTGCGGCACATGTCCAGCGGGCGGTCAACGGCGAAGATGAGCGCCAAGCCCGCCTCCGGGATGCCCGCCTGCGCCAGCACAATGACGAGCATCACCATACCCGCCCCCGGCACGGCAGCCGTGCCGATACT
>JAHEAS010000428.1 GCA_024642645.1 Saprospirales bacterium
CGCAGACCTTACTTCAGGAACCTGGACTGCCGATGTCGTTTTCGTGAATGATGGCAGTGCAAACCCAACGCAGGGTTGCGGAGCGGCAACGAATGCCGCTGAACTTAATGGCAAAATTGCACTGATTGACCGTGGCACTTGCGAATTTGGCCTAAAATGCTTGAATGCTGAGACCGCTGGCGCTATCGCAGTGGTTGTTTTCAACAGTGCAGCAAATGCTGGCTTGGGTACCATTCCGATGGGCGCAGGTGTAAATGGTGCAGCTGTTACCATTCCTGCGGTGATGCTCTCTTACGAAGATGGTCAGGAAATCCGTACTATAATGATGACGGAGACCGTGAACATGACCATTGGCAACGTGGTATTTGCCAATGACTTGGCCCTCACCGCTAAGCGACTAAGTAACATGATCAACGGTGTCATGCCAGTAAACCAGGCTGAAGCATTGGGCATAGGGTTTACACCTGGAGTCAATGTGCTTAACAAAGGCTTGAATGTTGCAACAAATATTCAAGCACAAGGAGTTATTACGCATACACCTATTGGCGGAACTGCTACGCAAGTTTATGACGATGCCAACACGCTAGCATCTTTGGCTAAAGATTCATCTGCCTTCATTCAACTTTCTGATTTCACGCCAACGGAAGGTGCTGGTGTGTATGATATTACCTACTCGACTACAAGTGCAGAGGGCGATTCTCCGGAAGCATTAAGTGACAACGAGTTTGCCTCACGGTTTGTGTTAAGCAATAATGTTTACTGCAGGGGCCGTTGGGATTTTGCCAACAACCGCCCAACATCTTCTATCGGCAGAACCGTTGGCGGAGGTGGCATGGTTGAATTCCTCGCTGGTTTCGAAGTTCCAGAAGGCGCTGGATACAAGCTCGACAGCATTCAATTCCAAATATTCCCTCAGAATGGCACTATCGGTGGATTAGAGGCCAATTCTGTCACTGGCTATGTTTATGAGTGGGATGACCTCAATTCTGACGATGGCGTCACAAACGATGAGTTGACCATAGTTGGTTATGCCCCAGTAACGTTTGCCGACACCTCGGCAACCAGCGCTTGGGTAAAGGCCGATATCTATGACTACCTTGAGCTGGAGCCAGGTGGCTATGTTGTTCCTGGAGACAACAAAAGGTACTTCGTTGGTGTGCGCTATGAAGGTTCAGCCGTTGTATTCTTTGGTTTTGACGATGGTTACGACCAAACGGTAGCCCTGGACAATGGATTTATCCAGCGGGAATTCGACGCACCGTACTGGGTCGTCACTGCTTGGGACAACTCCGTTCCAGACTTTGAAGGCGGTGGCTTGTTCACAGATGTTGGAGGTGCTATCGCTTCAGCATTGATTATCAACCAATACGATTCGCCAAGTATCGAAGTTGCTCCATCAAACGTAGCCGTGACCCTCAGCCCGAACCCAGCCAACAACCAGTTGGTGGTGGAGAGCAAGCTGAAGTCTACTACAGGTGGCATCACCTACACCATCCGTGACAATGCAGGTCGCATGGTTTACAACAGCAGCAAAACATTGAACACTGACTACGACAAAGCTAGCTTTAACGTGTCTCAGTTCGCTGCTGGCCAGTACTTCATCGTCGTTACAACCGACCAAGGCATCAAGGCTGAGCGTTTCACTGTTCAGCACTAAATACTGACAAAACTCTCCATGAGGGTTTTAAAACTCCGTTTTTAACGCAAAAAGCGCCTCTCGAAATTAGCTTTCGATTGGCGCTTTTTGCATTAAATCAATTGATGTATTTTGGATAGTAGAAGATTTTATACTTTTAAGCCAACAGAAATATTTTCTTCTAACAAAAATGAAACAGTATGAAAAAATTACTTACGCTATTTTTCCTTGGGGCTATCATGTCCCAACTCGTGGCTCAAGCCCCCCTCCGCTCGCACAAACTGCGGTTCAAGCAAGAGCCCATGCCTCGCAACAAGGTGGCCTTAACGGGCATGGAACCTGTTGGCCAGGTGTTCGACAATCCAAACTTACCGCTGCTTAACCGTTCGCTGGGAGAGAACACCATCGGGGAGACCGTTTACGATTTGCAGAGCAACAGCTCGACGCCTAACCGGATTACCAAATTGGCAGATGGTACCCTTTACGGTACTTACACATTTGGCACCGATGCGGCTGGCGGTTACCCGGAGCGGGGCACTGGCTACAATGTTTTCACCCCATCCAGCCAATCTTGGGGGCCATTTGCTACGGCACGTATTGAAGATGTTCGGACTGGCTGGCCAAACATAGTTACGCTTGCCGATGGCACCGTCGTAAACGTTGCCCATACCTCCGATGCTAAACTGCGTGTCAGCAAGAATGTTGGCGGTACTTGGCAATACTCAAACATCCCAACGGCTGCTCCTCCAGGCTTGCTTTGGCCACGGATGGAAGTTGGCGGCGCTGATGGCAACACGCTTCACGTGATTGCCATTACGTTACCTACAGGCAATGGCGGCGCAGTGTATGATGGCTGCGATGGACATATCCTGTACTTCCGCTCCACTGACGGCGGCACAACTTGGGACAAACAAGACATCAAGCTGCCAGAGGTAAACAGCGACTATTACTCACGGATGGATGCCGATTCCTATGCCATCGATGCCTCTGGCGAAACCGTGGCTGTGGGTATTATTGGAGATTATGGCGATGTGAAAATTGCTAAATCATCCGACAACGGCGACACTTGGACAACCTATACGGTGAAGGATTTTCCGATTGACGGTTATGTTCTGGACTCCGGTTACACCTATGACCAGTTACCTCCTGACCCGAATGCACCAGATTCATTGGCCATCCAATCCTCTGACAATGCGGGCGATGTGCTTGTTGACAACGATGGCAAAGTACACCTCTGGTATGGTGAAATGTACATCTTGGACGACGCTGCTGCCAACTCCAGCTACTACCCAGCTACAATGGGCCTGCGTTACTGGAACGAGGACATGGCAGAAGATGCTTCTGTTTATGCTGTGGAAGGCATCATTGATGCCAATGGCAATGGCTTGGCGGATATAGCTGCCATCTCCGATATTGCGCTTTATTATGCCTCTTTGACCTCACATCCGAGTGCAGGTATTGATGCAGATGGACGCATTTATGTGGCTTATTCTGGTTTAACAGAAGACTATATCAATCCAGATGCAACGCCGAATCAACAGCACAACCGCCACGTTTATGTAATCTTCTCCGAAGATGGCGGTACAACCTGGAGTGACCCACTGGATTTGACTTCTGAAACTTATGTGGAAGAATTTACAGATTTTAGTAGTGTTTACGAAACGATGTTCCCAGCGATGGCAAGGTATGTTGACTTCCGTGCCGACATCATCTATCAGCAGGATTTTGAGCCGGGCCTGTCTGTACGTGGTGACATGGATGCAGCTAGCACCAATTACATCAACCATATCGGCTTGGATGTGGCTGATTTGGGAATCATCAGCAACACGACTACGGTTAACCCAGCTGTTTTCGACTTCACCATCTCACCAAACCCAAGTTCTTCCATGTCCATTCTGAAGTATGAATTGGCGGCAGCAGAACCGGTTACGATTAATGTTGTAAATGCACTTGGCCAAGTGGTGAAGACTGCCAAGTTGGGGACTCAGAACCAAGGTAAACACGGGTTTGACCTCAATACCTCCGCCTTCGCTGACGGCATGTACATCGTAACCCTGCAAGCAGGAGAACGGATTGCCTCCAGCAAATTGATTGTTCGTTAATGAATAAACGACTGGCAAAATTGGCCCTTCCCAATTGTCGGAATTGACCATTTGCCAAGGTTTCAAGCGAGAAAGCGCTGCTCAGAACCAATTTCTGGGTGGCGCTTTCTCTTTTTATTCAATGTAGTTTCCTTATTTTTGGGAGAAATGATATTTTTACGACTTTCGGAATAAATTACTTCTAACAAAAAATTGAATTAGTATGAAAAAAGTATTTACACTTCTCGTGTTTTTGGGGGCTATGGCGTCAGTATTAATGGCGCAGATCCCAAACACTTCACCTATTCCTGTTGAATTCTCCGTTTCATCAACAGGAGGATTTGACAAAGTATTCGACTATTCCTCTGGCGCAGATTGGGGGGACACACTTGCTCAGACCATTTCTGCCCCATTGATGTGGGCATACAGCAAGGACAGCTTAGGAAGCCAGTCAGATTCC
>JAHEAS010000429.1 GCA_024642645.1 Saprospirales bacterium
TTATTATGTGTTGGGAACCGCTGGTATTTGCTACGACGAATTGCCTGTTACATTAACGGTAAACCCAACGCCAGTAGCTAGCTTCACAGTAGATTCGCCCATTTGCATCAACGGGTCTTCCACGGTAACCTTCACTGGCTCAGCTCCACCAAACGCCACATTCAACTGGAACTTCGGTGGTGGTACAGCCGTGCCCGGCACCGGGGCTGGCCCGCATACTGTCACATGGGGCAGCGGTGGCACTAAAACCATAACATTAACTATCAGTGCCAGTGGTTGCCAGTCGGGCACTGCGACACAAACCGTAACCGTTAGCAACCAGATTCCGCCACCCGTCATCAACTGCATTTCCACTTCCAGTGAAATAACCTTTTACTGGGATCCTATTGCAGGTGCATCTGGCTATATCGTTACGGTCATAAGTGGCCCAATGGGCACTCAGCTAGACCCAACTACCTATCTGGTGGATAACCTTATGCCGAACCAGCAGGTGACCATCTCAGTGGAGGCCATCTCTAGCAATGCTTGCCCCAATAGCACGGCGCAAATCAGCTGCTCGGCTCAGGACTGTCCGCCTATCACGGTGACGATTGACCCAGTGGCAGATATTTGCCTCACACCAGCCACAGGCACCATCCAGTTAGTTGCTGCGCAAACAGGCGGCATGGGCGGCGGCACTTTCACTTGGTCGGGGCCAGGGGTGAACCCAGTCACGGGCCTTTTCAACCCAGCCAATGCCAACTCAGGAGCCAACACCATCAGCGTTTCATACGAAGAAAGTACTTGCATTTACAACAAGTCCATTAACATAAACGTCTTCCCAACACCAACAGCCAATTTCAGCGTAACAACGCCAATTTGCAGCTCAGACTTTTCCACGGTCAATTATACAGGCAACGCTTCCAACTCCGCCACCTTCGATTGGGATTTCGATGGCGGCACGGCTACCCCTCCGGCGGGTCCAGGCCCACTTCAAGTAACTTGGCCAAGCGGCGGGACCTACACCATCTCGCTGATGGTATCCGAGGATGGCTGCGTGTCCAATACTTTTACCCAAACCGTGGACGTTTCAGATGAAATCGATGCTCCGCAAATCACCTGCATCACCACCACCAACTCAGTTGAGTTTGTTTGGGACAGCATACCCGGGGCAGGCGGCTACACGGTCACCGTCATAAACGGCGGCATAGGCACTCCTACCTCCGATACTTCCATACTGTTCACGGGCCTGAACCCTGGCGACGACGTAACCATTCAGGTGATTGCCCTCGACCCCGGTCCCTGCGGCAACATGTCAACCCAGGCAACCTGCATCGCACAAAATTGCCCGGCAGTGACCATCAGCATCACCCCAGTACCCGGTATTTGCAGCACCAGCACAGTGCCCGTTACCTTGCAAGCCACCCAAACGGGCGGCATGGGCGGTGGCACTTGGGGCTGGACCGGCCCTGGCGTCAGCCCGAACGGCGTTTTTGACCCGCAGCTGGCAAATATTGGCGCAAATACCCTCACGGCTACCTACACGGAGGGCGATTGCGTTTACACTAAAAATATTGTGATAAATGTACTGGCGCAACCAGTGGCCAGTTTTACAGCCGCCGCCTCGGTTTGCCTCAATGCAAACACTGCGGTATCCTACACCGGCACAACCTCACCGGGCATCCAGTTCACCTGGAACTTTGGTGGAGGAACGGCGACACCTGGCACAGGCCAAGGCCCACATCAGGTGAATTGGGCAACGGCAGGACCGAAAGTCATTTCGCTGACCGTCACCACGGCACAAGGATGTGCTTCTCAACCATTCACTGATACGGTACAAGTGGATCAGCCGCTCGTTGCGCCAGCCATCACCTGCGTCACCACCACGAACTCCATTGAGTTCAACTGGCCGAACGTGCCCGGAGCTACGGACTACCAAGCTACCCTGGTATCAGGTTCTCCCGGATCACAGACTTCGCAAAATACCTATGAAATTACCGGGCTGTTACCCGGCGACCAAGCCACCATTTCGCTCACCGTATCCAACGGCGGCGCATGCCCACCAGTGACCGTGCAGCAGACCTGTGTCGCACAGGATTGCCCAGCGGTGACCATCAGCATCACGCCCGTGAATGATATTTGTCTCGACGCAGCGACCACTTCCATCACACTGGAAGCCACCACGGCTGGTGGTTCCAGCGGCGGTACGCTGATTTGGAGTGGAACGGGTGTGAGCACAGACGGCATTTTCGACCCACAGCAGGCTTTGGCTGGCGCAAATACCATCACGGCTACCTACACGGATGGCGATTGCATTTACACCCAAGACATTGTGATAAACGTTTATGCCCAGCCAGTGGCAAACTTCACGGCTGCAACGGCAGCTTGCGAAGGCGAAGATGTCACTGTGACCTACACCGGCACGGCACAAGCTGGCATGACCTACGATTGGGATTTCGGCACAGGCACTGCCACACCTGGTACAGGCCAGGGCCCACACCAAGTGAACTGGGCCAGCAGCGGCACGGAACAGATTTCCCTGACCGTCACTTCGGCACAGGGCTGTGTTTCTGAGCCGTTCAGTGCGTCGGTACAGGTGGAGCCACCGCTTGTTGCACCCGTGATTAACTGCAACACTACCCTAAGCACCATCGAGTTCAGTTGGCCGGACGTGACCGGTGCGACAGACTACCAAGTGACCCTGATTTCCGGTGCGCCGGGTTCGCAGACATCGCAAAACATTTACGAAATCACTGGCCTGATGCCGGGCGACCAAGCCACTATCGAGCTAACCGTCTCGAATGGCGGCCCTTGTCCTCCAGTAACGGTACAGGAAACTTGCATTGCGCAAGACTGTTTGCCCGCTGTGGTGAGTGTTGACCCAGTGACGCCAATCTGCCTCGGCAGCGTGGCCACTGTCCAACTGATGGCCACGGTAACCGGCAATGCTGGCGGCGGTACGGAAACTTGGAGCGGCTCTGGCGTGAGTGCCAGCGGCGTTTTTGATCCGGCAGCGGCTGGTGTCGGCACGCACCAAGTGGTGGTGGTTTACGAAGAAAACAACTGTACCTACCAAGCCGCTGGCTCCGTGCAGGTGCTGCCAACACCGACGTCAAATTTTAGCGCAAGCGCAAACATTTGCGTGGCTGATGCGGCCACAGTGACTTACTCTGGCAGTGCACCCGCTGGTGCCACCTACGCTTGGGATTTCGGCGGCGGCACAGCACAGCCCGGCACTGGCCAAGGCCCACACCAAGTAAGCTTCCCAGCTGCGGGCACCTACAACATAACGCTGACGGTGACGCAAGCGGGTTGTACTGCTTCGCAAATTGTCAACAGCGTGCAGGTGGACCCTGAACTGACGGCACCTGACATTGACTGCAACACGAACACCTCGTCCATCGAGTTCACTTGGGCCACAGTGCCCAATGCGACGGACTATCAAGTGACAGTTTTGGCTGGGCAAGCAGGCAGCCAGACCTCGCAGACCAGCTACGCCGTGAACGGCCTCCAACCCAACGACCAGGTGACTATCGAACTGACCGTGAGCGGCAACACAGCTTGCCCACCTGTGACGGTGCAGCAAACCTGCGTTGCTCAGGACTGCCCGACGGTGACGATTAACCTGCCACCCGTTGACCCAATTTGCTTGGGTTCAACCGCTGGGACTATGCAATTGTCGGCCACGGTGACAGGCGGAAGCGGTACCGGAACTGGAACTTGGAGCGGCCCAGGCGTGAACGCTAGCGGAGTTTTCAACCCGAACACGGCAGGTGTGGGCACCCAAACGATAACTTATGTTTACGATGAAAATGCCAATTGTAGCTATGATGCGATGCTGCAAATACAAATAGTAGCACCGCCTGTGGCCGATGCTGGGCCTGATGGCGAACTCACTTGTGAAGTGAACGGAACCTCCATCCAGTTGGGTGGTAGCGGAAGCTCCACTGGCCCGAACATCGGCTATGAATGGAGCGCCGCTAACGGCAATTTCCCAGGTACCCCAGATATTCCAAGCCCAGTGATCGCCCTGCCTGGTACTTATACTTTGACGGTGACTAACACTGCGGTGCAAGGTTGCTCCGCAACGGACGTGGTGGTGATTTCGGCAAGCCAAGACATTCCTGAACCCGTGGTGACTATCGTGCCCGTGAGTTGTTTTGGTGAAAATGATGGGGCCATTTCGGTG
>JAHEAS010000430.1 GCA_024642645.1 Saprospirales bacterium
CAAGCAGGTGGCCATTCTCGTGCCGACGACCATCCTCGCCTTGCAGCACCACAAGACTTTCAGCGAACGGTTGGCGCAATTTGAACTGAACATCGAGTACGTCAACCGCTTCAAGTCGGCGAAGGAGAAAAAGGAGATTTTTGAAAATACAAAACTGGGCAAAGTGGACATCCTCATCGGCACCCATGCGCTGCTCAGTAAAGACTTGAAATTCAAGGACTTGGGCCTGCTCGTCATTGACGAAGAGCAAAAATTTGGCGTAACCGCAAAAGAAAAACTTCGCAACCTAAAGGTGAACGTGGACACGCTCACACTTACAGCCACGCCCATTCCCCGCACCTTGCAGTTCTCGCTGATGGCCGCCCGAGACCTGAGCATCATCCGCACGCCGCCGCCCAATCGGCAGCCCATCCATACGGAAATACGGGTGCTGCACGAGACGCTCATCAAGGACGCCATTTACAAGGAAATACACCGGGGTGGCCAAGTGTTTTTTGTGCACAATCGGGTGAAAAGTCTGGCCGACATGGCCGGCCTCATCAAGCGCCTCTGCCCCGACGTGGACGTGGCCACGGCGCACGGCCAGATGGAATCCGACCATTTGGAGAGCACGTTGGTTGATTTTATTGATAAAAAATACGATGTGCTGGTTTGCACCAATATCATCGAAACTGGCCTCGACATCCCGAATGCCAACACGATGATTATTAACGCTGCCAACGAGTTTGGTCTCAGCGACCTGCACCAGTTGCGGGGCCGCATCGGCCGCTCGAACAAAAAGGCTTACTGCTACCTGTTTGCGCCGCCGATGTCCGTGCTCACGCACGACGCCCGCA
Source organism: Saprospirales bacterium (assembly GCA_024642645.1). Lineage (GTDB taxonomy): Bacteria > Bacteroidota > Bacteroidia > Chitinophagales > Saprospiraceae > UBA6168. The sequence goes on from JAHEAS010000430.1 coordinate 837, forward strand.
AGCGGCTCAAGACCATCGAGGAACACAATGACCTCGGCAGCGGCTTCGAGATTGCCATGCGTGACCTCGACATCCGGGGGGCGGGCAACCTGCTCGGCGCCGAGCAGAGCGGCTTCATCGCCGATATTGGCTATGAGACTTTCCAGCGCATCCTCGAAGAGGCGGTGCAGGAACTCAAGGAGACCGATTTCAAGGACGTTTTTCAAGAAGATTTTAGTAAAAAACAAAGCTTCGTACGGGACGTGAACATAGACACGGACGTGGAAATGCACATCCCCAGCGAGTATGTCAGCAGTGTTTCGGAGCGTCTGCTACTTTATACGGCCATTGACGACATCCAGGATGAGGCCGAGTTGGAGCAATTCAGCGAAAACCTGCGGGACCGGTTTGGCCCAATACCGGAGCCAGTGCTGGAGCTGTTCGACGGCCTCCGCCTCCGTTGGATTGCGAGGGAGTTGGGCTTCGAGCGCATCATCCTAAAAGACAACAAGTTGCGCTGCTATTTCGTGGAGAATCCGCAGTCGCCCTTTTACGATAGCAAGATGTTTCAACAGGTTTTTCAGTACCTTTCCAAACATGGCGAGCAGATGCAAATCACGCTGAAGAAGTCGGTTCGCAGCTTGATTATGGCGAGGGACGGGGTGCGGACACTGTCAGGGGCTAGAAAATTGCTGGAAGGGGTGCGGGGAAAGGCAATGGGATAGGACGTTTCGAGCACCCATATTCTTTGTTGAAAACCTCGACCACCTGTATAATTTTTTGACAACCTTCATTGAGCAACCAATTTCCCGGCCTTGCTCAGGTGGAAAAGCATAAAGCCAATAGACAGCACCAATAGCAATCCCGCCGCCGCCATAAAGGTGGAAGAAAGCGGCAAAACGCTCAACACCGGGAAGATGATAATGGGCGAAAGGAACTGGCCCAGGAACCAAAAAGTGGTCAGTTTCCCGATTTCCTTTCCCCGGATTTCTGGTGGCGCTATTTTCATCACCCACATATTGGTGTTGGGTATCATCATGCCCATACCAAAGCCAGAAAGCATCATTGCTACTACCACCAAAGCATAAGATGTTGACAGTGCGATACAAGCATATCCTGCCGCCATAAGCATATAGCCGATGCAGAAAATAGCGAGAAAGCTAAGGCGGCCTTTTATTTTGCTGTAAGAAAAAGAAGATATGGCAGAAAATAAGGTACTCATGGCGATAGCCGCCCCGACCATTGCATTTTTTTCAACACCGATTGCCTTTAAATAAAAAGGTATTTGAACCGGAATCAAAAAGAATATTATCCACAGCAGCATCGTATTAAAAAACAGCAACCATATAATGGCAGGTGATTTTATATTAGCTACTTCATTTTTTGTGGTTTGAACCAGCTTGGGTTCTTCCAAAAATAGCATACTAAGCGGCAATACCAGCAGTGCAAATAAATAAATCAGAAAAGGATATCGCCAACCAATATCGGCGAGCACACCGCCTAACCCAATGAATAATATGCCGCCTAAAGACATAAAAGCGATTTGTATGCCCACGAATTTTTGCCGCTCTTGCCCAACGAAATAATCGGCGATTAAGGTAATCACAATGGTCATGGACATTCCCACCGACATTCCCAATATGGCCCTCGATATAAGTATGTGGTAAATATTGTTCAAAAAATAACCACTACTGCCGGATATGGCATATACAATTAAAGCGCCCCAAAGGATTTTTAAGCGGCCATATTTATCTATCAACTGCCCGGTAATTGGTGAAAATATGGCAATCATCAATGCGGGTATGGTCAATACCAATTTGACCAATAAGGCTGCATTTTCAATATCCTTGAATTCCGCTGCCATTTGCGGCAATGCCGGGGAGATGGTGATGACCGACATTATCGTCAAGCTGCTGACGAGTAGTAGGGTTAGCTTGAGCTTCCAGCTTTTAGGCTCCATGAGATGACCTTGTTGTTGGCCATTGGCCATTAGCCATTGGCCAATAGCCAACAACTAACGGCTAATAGCCAGTTTACTTCTTCTTCTTTTCCTCCGGTGGCGGTGGCGGCAGTTTAAATGGTTTGGGTTGAGGGTCTATCGGCTCCAGTTTGCGGCCAGCCAAGCCGGGATGGTCAGCCGGGATGAAAGTTGACCGAAATCCCCAATAAGCAAAAGGTGCTGCTGGAATAGGGTCGCCGTTTGGTCGGCGGATTTCGCCGTGGTATTGGTTCCGGTATTCCCATACGATGTCGCCCTTGGGCGTCACCTCGAACATCCTTCCTTTGGGGCCTTCAAAGATGAAGGTATTGCCATTCTTCATGCGGTGTGCACCGGAAATAAAGCTGGCATAAAAGGAAAGCTTGTCGGGTGCTGTGTACTCCCATACTGGCTTTTCTGGGCCAAATGGTTTGCCTGGTTCTATCACGTAATTGCCTTTTTCATCCATCGGGGGTACGAGTTCGAAAACCGCCGAGTAGTTGAGGCTGTCGCTACCTTCCTTTTCTCTGTCTACCACTTTTGGCCCATCGTTGTTAAACACGGTCAGGTGTCCAGCGCCGGGTTTACCTTCTTCAACCCAACGAACGTCGTGTTGGCCGAACAACTGTTGGGCAGTAGAGTCAGCTCGTTCATAGTTGTGGGCATTGCCCCAGCGCCAAAGTATATCGCCCCCCTTGCCCATGCGCCCGCCCTTATGCCCTTTGGCTTCGGCAGTGGTGGTGCTATGGTCAATGATGAAGATTTCGTTCAGGTGTGGCGTACTGAACACAATCTGGTCAAGTGCTGCATTGTATTTTACCGCATTAAAATGATAGAGGTCGGAGCCTCTATTGTCAAGTGTTTGATTTCTCCACATAATTTTACCCTGTGCTTTAAGCGTATCAAAGCTGTCCTGCGTAATGGGTTTTGGCATTTCGCCCAAGTTGATGTCTATCAACTCTGGATGGTCTGCAGGGTTGCCATAGTTGGTTTTTTTCGGGTCAGCGTTCTGGACCACGTGGTCCCAAGCATGCCATTCCCAAACAACCTTCCCATGGCGCTGGCCATCTGGTTCTATCTCAACAATCTTGTCGGGCCAAATGCCTGCCTTGGGTATCAATTCTGCTTTGCGGCCAGCCGCTAAAGCATCCTCGACGGTTTTGGCTTCCCAAGCAATGGCCAGGATATGACCATTGGGCATCACGGTAAAATCGTGGTGGTGGCATTGGGTCTCGTCGGAGAACTCATAGTCCCAGAGTATCTTATTGTCCCAAGATATTTTCTGAATCCTACCGGACTCTCCGCCACCAGCAAAAACGGGAAAATCTGGGTCGTAGGCATTTTGAAAAAGCGAA
>JAHEAS010000012.1 GCA_024642645.1 Saprospirales bacterium
GCACCTTGAAAACAAAATACCCGAGCACGAGTACCATCACGGCACTCAGGAACGACAGCACTGCATAGGGCACTACCTTACCCACGATGATGAGCAAGGGTGGTAGTGGCGACACTAGCAGCAGGTCCATCGTACCGAGTTCTTTTTCCCTCGCAATGGTCAGGGAGGTCATCATGGCCGAAATAATCAGCAATATCAGGGCAATCACCCCCGGCACGAAGGTGTAGGCACTCCGCAATTGAGCGTTGTAAACCATCCTCGTTTCCACCTGAACCCGGTAGGGTAGCTGCACCGTGGCAGCCTGGTTTTGTTGAAACTGCTGTATGATTTGCGAGGCGTAATTGACGAGGGTAAGGGCATAGTTTGGCTCGGAGCCGTCTGCGATTAACTGGATTTGTGGGTTGGAGCGGGCATTGAAATCACTGCCAAAATTTGGGGGAATGACAATGGCCATTTTTGCTTCGCCATTTTGAAAAAACGGCGCAATTTCTTCGTAGCTCCGCAAATCCGCCTTCACCTGCAAATGGCCGGAAGCCTCCAATTGCTGGCGGAGTTTGCCGCTCAGGTCGTCGTGGGCATTGTCCAAAACGACCACCGAGGCGTCCTTGAACTCGTTCGTCACCACGTACCCGAACAGCAGCACCAGGGCCACTGGCATCCCCATCAGGATGAACAGGGTGCGGCGATCTCGGAGGATGTGGTAGAACTCCTTCTGGACAAATGCGGCGAATATTTTTAGCATTCCTATTGAAATTTGAAAAAGCTACTGTCTCTTATTTTGGCCTTGCCAAGCTGACGAACACTTCGTCCATGGTAGTTGCGGAGAACCTTTCTTTCAGTTCCCCCGGACTGCCCAACGCTGCAATTTTGCCATCCACCATGATGGAAATGCGGTCACAATACTCCGCTTCGTCCATGTAATGCGTGGTGACGAAGATGGTGCGCCCGAGGTTGGCTGTGGCATAAATCATCTCCCAAAAACGGCGGCGAGTTGCAGGGTCAACGCCGCCCGTCGGTTCGTCGAGGAAGACGATGGCCGGGTCGTGTACGTTCGCAACGGCGAAGGCGAGCCGTTGTTTCCAGCCAAGTGGCAGTTCGCCGACAATCTTGTCAGCGTAAGCTTCCAAGGTCAGTGAGGTCAATATCTGCTCGGTTTTTTCCTTGATTTCATTGCTGCGCAACCCATAGATACCGCCGTAAAACCGGATGTTTTGGCGGATGGACAGGTCTTCGTACAGGCTGAACTTTTGGCTCATGTAGCCGATGTTTTCCTTGATTTTCTCCGATTGGCGGTAAACGTCGAAGCCTGCCACGGTTGCCTCACCACCGGTTGGCCGGTTGAGGCCGGTGAGCATTCGTATCGCGGTCGTCTTGCCTGCCCCATTGGCACCGAGGAAGCCGAAGATTTCGCCCTTTTTTACCTCAAAACTAATGGCGTCCACGGCGGTGAAATCGCCAAAGCGTTTGGTGAGTTGGTGGGCGGTGATGGCATTTTCGGCACTCATATTTTCATTTTAAAAATTCTGCTTAAAAAGCTGATTTTCAATACCTTGTAGGCGTCTGTTGAATCACATCAAATCCAAAAAAACATCCTCAATCGTCGCTTCAACGGGCTTCACCACAATTTCTTGATGACCTTGGTTATTCATCAAAGTTTCGATAACCTCTGAATCTACTTGGGCTTTCGTCGTCAAGTGCAGGTACTCCCCAAAAGGCTCCACCCGTTCCGTCCCTTCATAGCCTCGTAAGTCTTGCAGGAGCTGGTAGAAGTTTTTGCTGCGTACCGCAAAAAGCGGCTTTTTATAGCTCCCGATGATGCCCTGCGGCGTGTCTATGGAAAGTATTTCGCCTGCTTGAATCAGGGCAATCCGTTCGCAACGCATCGCCTCGTCCATGTATGGCGTGCTGACGAGGATGGTGATGCCGTGTTCTTTGAGCCGCTGGAGCATGTCCCAGAACTCCCGGCGACTCACGGCATCCACGCCGGTAGTCGGCTCGTCGAGGAATAGCACTTCCGGCTGGTGGATGAGGGCGCAACAGAGCGCTAGTTTCTGTTTCATTCCACCAGATAATTTGCCTGCCCGCCGTTTGCGAAACGGCTCGATTTGCACCCAAATCTCCTCGATAAGATGGTAACCCTCTTCGATGGTGGTGCCGAAGATGGTGGCAAAGAATTGTAGGTTTTCCTCCACGGTCAGGTCTTGGTAGAGCGAGAATCTGCCCGGCATATACCCCACCCGGCGGCGGATTTGCTTCAAATCCTTTTTTACATCCCACCCTGCTACCGTGGCGTTGCCAGAGCTGGGCACCAAGAGCGTGGTTAGAATCCTGAACAGGGTGCTTTTGCCCGCCCCGTCTGGCCCGATAAGGCCGAACAGTTCGCCGGGCGCTACCTCGAAACTGATGTCTTTTAGCGCTTGTACCTCACCGAAGGAGTGGTTGATATTGGATATTTTGATGGATGAATTCATTGCTTCTTTTCTGGCTTTGCCCCATTCGACCAGCTTACCTCGCCCGGCATCCCAATCTTCAAAGCCCCATCCCCATTCGCCACCTTCACCTTGAAAGCGTAAACGAGGTTCACTCGTTCTTCCTTCGTCTGGATGGTTTTTGGGGTAAACTCCGACTTGCTCGAAATCCAGCTGACCGTGCCAGATATTGTGCGCACTCCCCCACCCGCTTGGTCAATCAGCACATTCACCTGTTGCCCGATTCTCAGATTGGGCAGTTGGTCGCCGCTGACGTAGGCACGCAGTTCCAGCGTGTCCAGCGCAGCGATTTTGTAGAGCGGTGAGCCGAAACCTACCACCTCCGACGCCTCGGCGATTTTGGTCAGCACTACCCCATCGAACGGATTGTGTATGTAGCAGCGGCGGATTTGCTCGCCCAGCACCTTGATTTGCGCCAGCACCGGGTCTTTTTCACCTAAAATGCCTGTGTTTGCCGTACCAGCCGTGCGCCGTGCCGCCTTGATTTGAGCATCCACCACGTCGATTTGGCCGTTCATGTCGTCAAGCTGCTTGGGCGTGGCGGCCTTGTCGGCGAGGAGGCGCTTTACCCGGTCACGTTCCCGAACCAGGTTGCGCTTCTGTTCCTCCAACACGGCGATTTGCGGGTTCGGGTCTTGCTGTTTCTTGCCGATGGTGCCGAGGCTAGCCATGAGTTGTTGCTTTTGTAAATGCAACAAAGTCGTGTCCACCAACGCTACAAGTTCCCCAGCCTTCAGTGGTTCGCCTTCTCTGGCTTTCAAGAACAACAACTTGCCGTTCGCCTCAGCGCTGACGATGGTTTCCACCGCCTCGAAATTGCCGTAGGCATCGGAGCGGGCTTCTTCTTTTTTGCAAGAAAAAAAGAGGAGTAAAATGTTGATAATGAGTATTTTATGCAAGGTTTCCATACTTGTATTTTATGCTATTCGTCAATCGTAATTCGTCAATCGTCAATCCCCTTCCACGTCCGCCAAGCAGTCTCCACTTGTACCAACTGCACCCGGTGCGCTTCCATTGCCAGCCGCGCTTGCAACTCAGCATCAGATTGCAGCAGGTAGTCGGTGGCAGTGGCCACGCCGTTATCGAGTTGGGAGGAAAGTTGTTTCAAAATCTCGGCCTGCAGCTTTGCTATCTCCTCGTCCCGCTGGATTTGGTTTTGCAGCTTCGCAATGTCTTCCCGAAATTTTCCGTCCTGGTGTTCGAGGTTTTGGGTGAATGTTTGCTTTTGGTTTTCGATGAGTTGTGACTGCACGGAAAGCTGTTGCCGCTCCCGGTCGGCTTGTTTCCAATCCAGGAATTTCCAAGAGAACTGCACCCCACCGATAAAGTACGGGCTGATTTTGTTATCGAAAAAATTCAAAGGGTCGGGATAGCCGATGCCAGAAATGGCAAAGGCGGCGACTTTCGGGCTCCATTGCGCATCAATCAAATCAGCAGATGCCAACACCTGTGTTTTTTGCAAATCGAAGAGCGCAAGTTCTGGCCTAGCCCCCTCTGCCCCCCCCAAAGGGGGCGTAGATACAGTGGGTACTTGCAAAATTGTTTTTTCTTCCTCAAGATTTCGTCCAATTAAGCTGCTTAAAACCGCCAACAATGCCCTGCTATCGCTGCCGATTTCTTCGATTTTTGCTTGCACCTTCAGTTGCTCCACCTGTAGTTTGAGTACTTCACTTTCCAGAGCGACCCCGTGCCGAACAGCGGCTTCAAGTTGGGTCGCTTTTGCAGCCAAATCCTTTTGTGTGAGTTCAAGCGTCTTAGTTTGCGTTTGCAGCAGCGCTGCACCGAAAAAAAAGCGGTCCACCTGTTCCCGCAGCTTGTTCAATTCCACGGTAACTGATTGATTGTCAACGGCTAGCTTGGCTTTTTCGACCGTCTTTTTTGCCTCAGCGAAACCGCCGTCAAGCAACACGTAGTTGGCTTCCAGATTAGTCAGTACATTGTATTTCGGGATGTTGACATCCACGCCGGGGAAGCTAAAAGGCAAGCCGAAGACCTCGTTCTGCCAAGTGGCCTTGGCGTTCCACTGCACCGTGGGCAAGCGGCTGGCATCAATGTTCTCCAACTTGAGTGCCGTGATTTTTTCAAAAAGCTGGGGATTTTGGGCGATGGCCGTGTTGGCCTCGGCGAGGCGGTAGCAGTCTTGCAAGGTCACGGAGTTTTGTCCCAATATTGGGAACCACAACAGCAGCAAGGCTGGGAACAGGAAGTATCGGATGGTTAATTGCATAAGCTTTTTTTCTTTCGGGCTCAAAGATGGGCCAGCTAATGTAGGCTTTTATGAAAAATGCAACGAGTGGCGGGATTATTCCTGCGAATGGAAAATATGTTCACTCGTTGCGCTGTTCCGGCCATTCGTTGCAAAGTTGAGGAACCATTCGTTCAGCCCTTTAACTTTGCCCATTATGAAAAATAAAGCAACCATTATCGGTCATCTTGCCTTTTGGCTCTTCTACCTGACGGTGGTTGGCACGGGCGGTTCACTCATCGCTGATCCTAGCCAAGGCTGGCCATTCGTTTGGAACAGCCTGGTGTTCGGTGGAATCGTGATTTACGGCAACTTGTTTTTTATCCTACCTTTTTTGCTTGAAAAAAAGTACCGCCGATTCGGGCTGATAGGGCTAGGCTTCGTGTTGTTGGTGATTTTCCTTCGTTTTGAAACGGAGCACCTCTTCGGCCTGCACCTGACCGACCAGTTCGGCTGGCCCGCCTATTTCTTCATGTCGGTGCAAATATTGGCGCTGTTCCTACTCAGTACCATGTTTGGTGGATTCTTGCAATGGATGAATGACCGGGAACGGGACAGTTTTTTACAGAAAGAAAAACTGGCCAGCGAGCTGAAATTCCTGAAAACACAGGTGAACCCGCACTTTTTGTTCAACACCCTGAACAACATCTACTCCCTCGCCTACCGCCAGCACCCGAACGCCGCTCCGATGATTGCCACGCTTTCGAAAATCATGCGCTACCACCTCTACGATGGCAGCCGGGAGCGGGTGAGTTTGGTGAAAGAGGCTGAAATGCTTCATGATTTTATCGCCTTGCATCGCCTCAAGCACGGTGACTCTCTGCACGTGGATTTCTATTCGGAAGGCATTGAGGCCCAACATGAAATAGCCCCACTGCTGCTCATAAATTTCATCGAAAACAGCTTCAAACACGGTGATGCCGACTCGAATCCCGATGCTTTCATCAATGTGAACCTTATCGTGGAGGATGGCAGGTTGCAGTTTTCGGTGGAAAACAGTTTTATATTGCCTACGGCAATGACAAACAAAGGAGTGGACGAAGGTTTTGGATTAAAAAATGCCCAGCGGCTGCTCGATTTGGCCTACCCCAGCCACTACGCACTCATCACGAAAGCCGAAAATGGCGTACATTCGGTACAGCTAAACATTCAGCTATGACCATTTTGCAAACGCTCATCGTGGACGATGAAAAACCAGCAACCGAGTTGCTGCTCGCCTATGCTGCCAAGGTGCCCGAATTGGAAGTGGCCGGCGTAGCCTACAATGCCATGAGCGCCCGCCAGTTGCTGGCTGAGAAGCCTATTGACCTGCTCTTCCTCGATATCCAGATGCCCGACCTCACGGGATTGCAACTTCTGCGGATGCTGAAAAACCCACCCGCCGTTGTGCTTACCACCGCTTACTCTGAGTTCGCACTGGAAGGGTACGAATTGGACGTTTTGGATTATCTGCTCAAACCGATTGAGTTCGAGCGGTTTTACAAAGCGGTGTCAAAATTAGTTGGCAGTCGGCAGTTGCCAGTTGGCAGCCCGACAGAAACGCCAGCTGTGGAGTATTTCTTCGTAAAAACCGACCACCAAATTGTCAAAGTCAACTTTGCGGAGATACTTTTCATCGAGAGCCTTCGGGAGTATGTGCGCATTCACACGCTCACGCAACGCATCGTGGCGAGGCTGGCCATGCAGCGGCTGGAGGAGGAATTGCCTTCGGCAAAATTCATCCGCATCCACCGGACGTACCTCGTGAACATTGATGCTGTGCAGAAAATCGAGGGGAATCTGCTGCATATTGGTAAGGAGCAACTGCCCATTAGCAAAGGCAAACGGGAGGAGTTCATGCAGTTTGTTGAAGGCAAAGTCATTTAAAAGTTGGCAGTCAGGGTGCAGTCTATTTAGTCTCTTGCCATTCATTACGGCACTGACTAAACAACTGTCGAACTGCAAACTATATCTTCCCTCCGTCCACATCCTTAATAAACTGAATCACACCGGGATAGTAATGCGACTGGTCATCCCACATGCTCAGGTGAGAGCCTTCCGGGCAGTATAGGTAACGGCCTTTTTGCACCAATTTACTCATGGCCTCCATTGCTGCGGGGTCCATCGTATCGTATTTGGCGCCAATCATCAATGTCGGCGTTTTGATGGGAATCATACGGACACCACCACTTTGCACCTGCGAATAGTCGAAGGTAGCTTCGGTAGCCGCTAGTGTAACTGGCTCTTTTTTACATTGGAATTGAATGAAAGCGGAAAACAGAAGAAGGAGGATAATTGCTTTTTTCATGTCTAAGTTAATAAGTTATGGCATAGTTACGAAGTATAAAATCAAACAGTTGGGGCAGTCGATAGACCCAACGGACAGCTACACGCCTTATTTACCAAGACATTCCGGGAAACTGTAATTCCTTCTTTGTCCAACCAATACACATGAAATACTGCGATAGGTAATAATTGTTACCAGCAGCGAGGAGTGAGCCACCCTATGTTTGCACCTTACAATTCAACAAGCTGAACATGACTTTACTTTCAAATTGGCATTTTATGCGCATCCTGCGGGCAGCCGTGGCTATCTGGACAATCTTTGAGTTTACAAGAACCGGCGACTGGATGATTATGGCCATCGGTAGCCTTTTTGCCCTCCAAGCCATCTTCGACGTCGGCTGCTGCGGGTCTTCGGGTTGCGCCACTAATTCCAAAGCTCCTAAACAGGACTTCGCTGCACAAGAAATCGAGTACGAGGAGGTTGGTGTTCATCGCCATTGAGCAAAACTTAGGACCTTTCGAGCCATCCGCTATTAAAGCCCTTCTACAACCTTTTGCAATTTCGCTTGCACCATCGTCGCCACTTCCCCCAGTGATTCATTTTGAATGGCTAGCATGGATGCCACAGGGTCCACGGCTGACACCTCCACCGCTCCTGTTTCCGTTTCTCTCACGATGACGTTGCAGGGCAGCATTAGGCCAATCCGCTCCTCTGCTTGCAAGGCTTGGTAGGCAGAAGACGCGTGGCAAGCGCCCAATATCCTATAAGGCCGGAAATCCACGCCCAGTTTTTTGTGGAGGGTAGCCTTAATATCAATATCTGTCAACACACCAAAGCCTTCTGCTTGAAGGGCGGCAGTTACGGTGGCAATGGCCGTTTCGAAATCCGTGTGAACAATTTTACTGAAATGGTAACTCATGCGTTTTTTTTAGGGACTAAATTAGCCCCTTGGAATGGCCTGCTTGGTGATAAATGTTGCTTTCTATAGAACTTGGGGCAGCTGGGTGCCCATATTCCAATTTTGCTAGCATTCCATTTCGCTCGTATGTCGAGAGACATGCTGAATTCCGGTTCAAGTTTGGCACCAATTGCCATCTGGATTATGACAGCGTTTGCGGGAACCTTACATCAATGGTAAATGCCCCCTAAAAAAGACGGCCCAAGCTCACGCCCACCCAGGGTACTACCCTTCCTATAAGTTCGTTTTCTCCAGCATAGAATAAATAAACTGGCACCCGAAAAATGTAGTGCTCTCCCTTGACCTCATAGCCAAGCGAGATAAATGGGACAACACCGTCAATATTTGTCCCAACTTTTGAATCAGTATAACCCCCCATGATAATGCCAAACTCCGAAACCAAATGACGTCTTTTCGTGCTAAATGCATAGGAGCCGTAGATGGGAACCCTGAAATCAAATCTGGTGACAGTCCCATCAGTAAAAGCGATTTTGCTTACTCCAGCCATGCCCAAACCTGTACCCACCTGAAATTTTTCAGTCAGGTATCGGCCATAATTGATATCAAAAAAGAAGATGGACTTCCCCAAAACTTCGAGTGTCACGGCATTCTTTTTTTCCTGGGAAAAGCTTTTGAGACTGAATAGCATCAAAAAGGCAAACGACATTACGGCGCTTAAGTATTTCAATGGTTTCTGTTTTAGCGAATTATGAAATCTATTAACTCCACAAGGTAATTCAATATTAGAAATACCATTAAGAATATTCTGCCCTAAAACAGCTGACACCCTTACCAATTCTTACCGCCTGTGCTAGTTTTATGCTGACAATAGAATTTGAACATCGCTATTTTAAAAGCACTAATTTTGCATTTTCGACCGTCATTCTCCGCAAATCTTTTCTAACCTTTTCCGTCCAATCATATTTACATGAAAGCATTTCAGGTTATTTTGGTGATGCTGGCCTTCCAGCTTTCTGCCTTTGCGCAAAAAATTGCCTTAGGTACGCCTATCCATGTACTGGACTACACCCAACTGTACTCAACTTTCACCTGGAAACCGGAAGTAAAGTCCACGTTGAAGGCTGAACTGGGCGATATGGCGGATGCGGTCGTGCTTAAGTCCAATGAGGCCGCCTGGCCGAAAGGCATCGCCTCCTTGGATGCCCGCAATAAAAATAAGGCGCTGTTTACGGGCTATACGGTCTTTTACCTCACCAGCCTTGTCACCAATCAAGCAGTGCTTTTTGTTCCAGCGGTGGAAAACAGTGACATGCCAGCAGGAATGGCGCCAGTTGGAGATATTTACTTCGTCATCAACGGGTCAGCAATTGAAGTAAAAACAACGGAAGCAATCACCGCACCGGTCGAAACGGAAGTTGATTTTGCCACAGGCATGGAAACGCTTACCCAAAACTTTCTAACCTCCTTTGTCAACCTATTTAGTCTGGAACAACAGGAAGAGGAGGATGGCAGGGTCATGTTGCATGGTAGCAGCCTGTCCATAGAATCAGCCGAACAAATCTATTTCTACGAGGATGTACCGTCAGCTGCTATCAGCTTTCGGGCGGGTTTCGTAGCCGACGAAGACCCCACCATTGCACTCGCCACCTACAACGAACTGGTTCGCAAAGTAGAATCTCTAAAGCTTAGCTGCTGCCAACTCACCAAGGACGAGGAAACGGTCGTCGGAAATAACCACAGTCAACGTTTCCATGTGTATAACCCCAATGCCAATATCAGCATGGAATACCAAGGAATGGTCATCGAAGTGGGTATCGAGCAAAGTGAGACATTCACGGATGATGGCGATATTGTAAGCATTTGGGTTCCGGTGCTCTATATTTATGGAGAATGATAGGGGCATTGCCCTGAAACAGGTTGGCGCATTATGTGCAATCTTCTGACGATCAAAGAATTAAATAGAATTGGCAAACGGGCTGCGGCCATGGGGCAAAAGGGCGATGGGATGCCGCAAAGGAAAGATTAGGAAACTATTCCCACCGCGATTTAATCGGAAAAAGCTTTACCAAGTCAGCAGAATTTGCCGCAGGCGACGCTACAAATTGCCCATTGCCCAGCAGCAGCAAAGTCGCAGCTTCGGCAATCGAGTCGCGGGACCCTCCATCTTCCTGCATAAAAAGCCAGTGCTCGATTTCCCGACGCACAAGGTCTTTTTGCCCGTCGCCGTCAACGTCGAGCAACCAACTGCCTGTGAGCACCTGCCCACCCTCACCACCGTACCATTCAGCCACAGTTACCCGGTTGGTAAAAGCATGCCGCTGCTTGTCATACAGCAGCAGGGACTGGTGCCGGTACCAAGACCAGCGTATCTCCACCAAGCAGGCATCAAAATTATCGTTGAGTGTATATCGGCCCAAGCCGCCAACTGTGGCCTCAGCGGAGTCGGCCACATGCTCAATCTCCCGAAGCCAAGCCGTATCGAGTGAGGCGAAGAACAGGGCATTGGGAATAGTGTCAAAGGTTGTCCGCGTAGCTTCCTCCTCCGATTCTGGCAATTCAAAGTGCATGGTATCGGTAACAGCCTTGGGTGGAAAACTGGAAAGGAGTTTGGGCTCGGTGGAAGCCTGTTCTCCTCCCCCTCCATTGCAGGAGTAAAAGGTGGAAAGCAGCAGAGCGGAAAAGACGAGAAGTGTTTGTTTCATCCGTGAATTTTGCTTGTGGAACAATGGGACTAAGGTAGTTTAACTTCTGGATTCCATTTGGACAATTCTTAAACCTGACTCAACCCTAATAGTAATTGCCATCAATTTTAAAGAGGAATAATTGCGTTTATTACCCAATATTGATAGGAGATTTTTGTGTAAACCAAAAAATAAACACTTCTTTTAACAGAAATTCAATTTTTCATATCGTCAATCCAACTTACCTATTATCTTTAGCGGCACTTAGACCGTGTTCGGAATTTAGCTTCCGGCGAAAAACAGCTCCTTTTTTGATGATATTTCGTTGAAAAATTGGTCACGTAGCTAGGCTATGCTCCCAATTTCCCGACTCATTTACCCCTTTGGGGTCTCATCAAAAAATCAACAATTTTTCACTCGAAACCCAAATTCCGAACACGGTCTTAATCACCTTAAAATTTGAACCGATGAAAAATTTTCAGCAAAAATCAGTCGATGATCATCAAATAGACAGGACCATCACCCCTCCTTCTGTAACCAATTACATGGTAAAGAAAGTAATCACGTTCAAACCGGACACGCCCATCAGTGAAGTCATTGATTCGCTTTTGAAAAATAGAATTACCGGCGCCCCGGTGCTGAACGACTTCAATGAAGTGGTCGGATTGATTGACGACAAAGATTGCCTGAACGTACTGTTTGGCGGCGCCTACCACAACAGCCCAGTGCCCGTGAGCGACGGGACGGTGGCCGCGTATATGTCCAACGTAATGAAAACCATTTCCATCAACGCAGACATTTTTGAAGTAGCCAATAAATTTTTGACGACACCTTACAAGCGGCTACTCGTCATGGACGACGATGGCAAATTGGCAGGACAAGTCAGCCGACGAGATATATTGCGGGCCATTAAAGATATGAATGCTCGGAAAAAATAAGCACTTCCTATTTTTCCTATAGATTTGGCAGGTGTCAATCTTGATAAGGTATCGGCACAACTATACAGTATAGTTGTGCCGATACCTTTCATGGCAAAAGATATGAATGTGGGCTTGTCACCATCAACCCATACTTACCACCCGGCGTTGCTTAAATTTCATAAAACGGTAGCTAACCGTTAGGCCGCTAAAGAAAAAAGCATCGTTCTTATAAGCATTGCCAGAAGCTTGCGTGCCGTCGAGGTAGTCAGACAGTGTCAGGTGAAGGCCCAGTTCCATTCCGAAGACCAACTTCTCGCTGATATCGAACTTGTACCCACCACCAAACGGCATTCCGAAATGCCAAGCTGGGTAATCAACTCCTTTGTCCTTGCTGTTAGGCTGGCCATAGGTGACATCCGGTTTGGAGTAAATGCCTGATAGGCCGAACATGACATACGGTGACGCCGTTTTCTGGTAGCCCTTTTTCTTGGAGAATCGGTGCCGGCCTTTTAGGTCAATCTCTCCCATCAAGGAGAATTCCGTCAGTTTGCCCACAAATTTATTGCCCCTAGAACTGTGGCTTTTGTAATTGTTGTCGTCACCGGAGATGGTACCGTGGAGCACGTTCAAACGCACCGCATGTTCGCCGTTGAAGTAGCGTTTCAGGTTGAGCTGCCCTCCTAAATGCGTTTCCCTGAACGTCGCGATAGGTACAGTCAAATCACCGTAATAAACCAAAGCACCTGGGGAAAAACTCGCTTCCCAATAGTTTTGGGAAAAACAAAAAGCAGGGAGAAATAACAGTGTAAAACCTGTGAGTAGTTTGTAACCCGTATTCATGAAAAAGGTGTTTTCCGCCACTGTACGGTAGTCCGAACAGCATTGGTAGTGAGTGATTTGCCATGGAGGGAGTGAATAAAACCTAAAGGGGAAAAGAAAAAAACGGAAGGTAAAGATGCCCTAGCAAATTCTGTGCTCAAATCAAAAAAGGGCTCTGCAGATTACAACTTGAATGTTAACCCCCCACTGTGGGCAAAAAATCATTACGCTCCACCCGTCACTTGAGGTTGACGTTTCTCATTTTGGTAACGGAAGAATAATTTAGCCAAATGCTATCATGTAATTCCATCAATCATTATCTCCAAATCGCTTAGAAGTAGGGCATATAAAATGATAAATCTGCCATACTTCCTCCTTTTAATGGCTTTGCACCCTATGGATGCTATTGATTAAAGTCAATTTTGGGTATAACGAATATCAGTTCATAACGGAGGCCATACCTCTAGCTTTGCAAAAAACCACAAGGCTATTTCAAGTATGAATAGCAGCCAAGTGAGATTATCAATGTTTCAACGAATAGGATGTCTGCTATTTCAATCTTGAAATAGCCATTGTCTAAATTCTCACTTTATGAAAACGACAACCATTTTTCTGATGATTGCCGTCTTTCTTCCATTGAATGCCGTCCTAGGACAGCCAGGAAAAGGCGGTTTAATACTTGGTGGCACGGCGAATTTTACAAATCAATTTATCGAAGAGCACGACGATATAATTAATTTTTCAGTCTACCCACAGATTGGATATTTTGTCAGCCCCACTTTTGCTTTGGGAGGAACCTTCGGTCTGAACCATTTTAAGTCTGGAGGTTTTAATGACACCGATTTTTCATTGGGTCCTTTTGCCCGCTACTATATTGGTCGGTTCCCTAAAAACAAGGTTTGGTTCTTTGTCCACGCTAAGACGGAATACCTTTCCAATGAGGGCGACTACAGGCTAAGTGGTGGCAACGGCATTTCCGTATTTCTTAGTCCGAGCACTGCCTTTGAAGCACTAGGTGTATTGCAGTATACCGGAGGAGAAATTGACAAATCCCAACTGGGGCTACAATTCGGATTTCAAGTTTACCTCAATAAAAAGGAATGAGCAGTTGGCATCAAATGACCCTTTGAATTAGTTGCTTATCCTTTCATTATAACTACGGCCATGTTCGACTTTTGAGCTTCGGCCAATAATTTGCCCCCTTTACGCCAGAAGCTAAAACCTGAACAAGGTCTAAAAAACCATAAGTCATGAAAAAGTTAATTCCAGTGTTATCCCTTTTAATGCTTTTATCTATACAAGGCTTTTCACAAATAGAAAAAGGAACACTTTTAGTAGGTGGATCGGGCAGTTTTGATTGGGAATTTAAAGAAAGTGACAACCCAATATTGATTCTCCTGAATCCCAACTTGGGGTATTTCGCCACAAACAATTTTGCACTTGGAGCTTCCGTTGGCTTCCAATATTTCTCATATGGAGAATCCTCCAGTGTTGGAGTCAGCCTTGCCCCTTTTGTTCGCTATTACACCAATATAACAGCAAACAATGAGTCCCTCAAGTTCTTTATTCATGGGCAATCCGGTATGTTTTGGCCGGACATGAAAAATTCGCCAGATGATAATGGTTACTTCTTAAATGCTGGACCCGGGCTGGCTGTATTCTTGAACAATAACGCTGCACTTGAATTTGGATTGAACTATTATTATAGTGATTATCTCGATAAAGACTATGATGCAAACAAAGCATTGATGTTCAACGTAGGCTTCCAAACCTATATCAATAGAAATAATAAGTGACAGCTGATTTGGTCTAATTTGTGGCAAATATTGCCATCGCTAAACGTAAGTTCCCACTAATAGATAAAAAGTGGGACAACAGGAGAGTACTTTGGGGGTTAGGTAAAGCCTTGTTAGGTTCTTGAAACTTGGCAAGGCTTGCCAAGTTCGTTACCCTTCCGCTCATTGGAACCAGCGGAGGAAAAGAAAAAACGGAAAGTATACATGCCCTTTAAATTCCTTGCAAACGTCAAAAACGGGCTGTGCGGTGGTGAAGTAGCCACAACTTAACGATACCGCAGACAAGCCCTCAGATTTAGCCCGCCCCCATGCAACCATCCCGACAAGCCCTACACCTACCCCGGTTTGTCCTTATATTGCATCGTTTCTTTGCTGTCACAAACACCTTTTTATGAAAAAAACACTACTCCCTGTTTTGGTCGCCGTGGTGCTGCCATTCCTGCTCACAGCACAGCCGCTACCCTGCGGCAACCCCGCCAATATGACCTCATTCTGCCTAGATGCATGCGTGGTCTGTGATATTGACGGCTTCACCGGTATCAACGATTCCAATATCTCCGGCGAGGCGCCACCAGGCTTCTGCACAACCACTGTCCACAATGCTCAATGGATAGCCTTCCGGGCGGCCAGCACCAACCTTACGCTCAGGGTCAGCGTCTCGAACTGCGCCAGCGGCGGCATCGGCAACTATACTGGGCTGGAGGTCGGCATTTACCAAAGCTCCGATTGCGTCAATTTCCAACTCATCTCCAACTGCGACGGCGATATCCCCCCGAACACCTACCAAGACTTTACGACTACTGTATCGTTGACAATTGGCCAGTACTACTATTTCGTGATGGATGGCAACGACGGCGACATCTGCACCTACATCATTGATGTAATTAACGGCAGCACCCAGGTGCCCACGCTTTCCACAACCGGCCCCATCACGGGCATCACCCAAGCCTGCTCTGGCTCCACACTCACCTACACGACGCCCTATATACCCGCCGCCACAATTTATGAATGGACGGTGAACAACAGCGTCGTCGGCACAGACACTGCACTGACCTACACTTGGCCAGCCATTGGCACCTACCAGCTTTGCGTGAAGGCCAAAAACGTCTGCGACGAAGCGTCGCCGACCTGTCAAACCGTGACTATCGCTGAGATACCGCCGACCATCTACAACGAGCACCTCTGCGGCGGCGACTCGTTCATGGTGGCGGACACAGTGCTCTACCTGCCCGGCTACTACGAGTTCCACTACCCCACCCCTGCCGACTGCGACAGCGTGGTGCAAGTCACCATCTCCGCCGCACCCAACCAAACCACGAACCTACAGCTCAACCTCTGTGATGGCGACACGCTCTGGGTGGGCGGCAACCCGTATTTTGACACGGGCATTTACCAAGAAAACCTCAGTACCTGGCTCGGTTGCGACAGCACCGTGAACCTCGACCTTTTTATCATCATTTGTGAAATACAAGCCACGATTGGCGCCAGCCAAGTGCAGTGCTATGGCGGCTCCAACGGTATCGTCACCTTTTCGGTGGACGA
>JAHEAS010000431.1 GCA_024642645.1 Saprospirales bacterium
ACCATAATTGTAAATGGTCGGCGTTGTGTAACCAAAGTCAAGTACCGTGATTTCGTTGCCGGGGTTGCTATTTTCGGAGTTGGGCAATTGGTCGAAGGGGTCTATGCCGTTTTCGATGAGGTAAAGTTCATCGGGGCAGTAATTGTTGGCTTTTCTGAACGTGAAAAGCAGGGTAGGTGCAGTGGCGGAATAGATGATTTGTGGGTTGTCATTCATCAGGCCGAACGAAATGTATGACTTAGTGGGGTTTTCGGCTGGTCCATCAATGACGGCATTGTTTGCCCAAAAACCACTCACGGGATTGAAGTCCACAATGGCGAAGTTGAGTGGGGCGACCATGGTGATTTGACCAGAACCAGTGATGGTGTTGACCGTAGGATTTGTTCCCGACTGCGTTACAACATAAATACCCCATTTCGTGCCATCGGGCATCAGTTGGATTTTGAAGTTTAGTTGTGCAGAAAGGGAAAAAGCAGAAAAGCCACATAGCAGCAGCAGTAGTAAACGTAGTGTTTTCATAATAGGATGAGTGAATTAGAATAAATTACGGGGGGAAGAAAAGAGGGGATGTGGTGCTTTAAATACGCAAGGGTCGTGCCATTTGGCCGAATAAGAACTCAGATAGCGGTTTTGCTAATGGCAATTATTTGAATTCATTTGCTTTCCTTTGTAGGAATCTTGCCAAAATAGCTTGTGGTTTTATTCGTAAATGGCCGACAAACAATTGATAATCAATTAGTTAAAAAAAAGACTTTTAATAACCTGCATAAACGAACTATAAAATAAGGCATGGAGTATCAATTAGCGAAAGAAAAATTCCTCCAAGCATGGGGCACTGTTGGAAGCGATTGGGGTATCAGCCGAACAATGGCGCAAATTCATGCCCTGTTACTCATTGCACCTGAGCCACTTTGCGTAAAGGACATCATGGACGAGTTGCAGATTTCTATCGGCAACACCAACATGAACTTGCGTGCGCTGATGGACTGGGGGCTTGTGTTCAAGGAACTGAAACCTGGTGAGCGTAAAGAGTTTTTCGTTGCCGAAAAGAACATGTGGGAAGTGGTGAGGAAAATTATAACACAACGGAAACGGCGAGAGCTAGAACCTGTGCTTAAAGTTCTCGATGAAGTCTCTGCCGTACAAGGCGAATCTGCGGAAATCAAGGAATTCTTAATGGTTGTGCAGGAAATTCGCTTATTTTCCAGCAAAGCCGACTCATTGCTCGAAACACTTTTGAAGGCTGACTCCGATTGGTTTGTTAAGTCTTTTTTGAAAATGGTCAAATAAGGATATTTGGCTTTGAATTGTTAAAATGGGTAGATTTTGTTGACATTTTGTGGAAAAACGATAGCTCAACGTTCTATTGCCTACAAATCCAGCAGAATCTATTGGTGTAAAATATCTGACATTTGAGGCATGTTTTGAATCAGATATAATAACGGGAAGAAAATTGGAGCTAATTTTGTAATGGGAAATTCGGTTGTGACAATCTGGCAATATTTTTTTTGATTTTAACAACCAAAATCCCTCCCAGTTTTCAGGAATCACTATCATTGCATTTCGTAAGTCCTGACGGTTAAAAAATATTCCCTCGTTTTTCAGGATTTTTAAACAGTTACATAATGAATTTCAAACATTTACTTCTTGTCCTTCTCATTGGAACTGGATTCACTGCCACCGCGCAAGATATCCACTTCTCCCAGTTTTACATGTCCCCCCTCAATCTCAACCCAGCCATGACTGGTTTGATGAATTGTAACATTCGCTTGACAGCGAACTATCGCAACCAGTGGGCAAGCGTGCTGAAAAGCAATGCTTATTCTACGTACAATGTCAGCTACGACCAAAAGATTCCTGTTGGCCGTTACGACAACTTCGGCATTGGCGGAACTTTTTGGGGTGACCAAGCTGGCGAGGCCAACTTTGCAACAACGACAGGCAAACTTTCCTTTTCGTACAGCAAAAGGATGGCTGGCAGCCGTAAAGAAGCCCACTACTTGGTGTTTGGTGCTGAGGCAGGCCTAGCACAACGGAGTATTGAATTTTTAAAATTGCGTTGGGGTACCCAACATGATGGCCAAGGTGGCTTCTGCAATGGTTGCCCATCACTCGAAGATTCTAATTTCGATGATGACAATTTTCTGTTTGCTGATGCAGGAGCTGGTCTACTTTGGTTCTCTGTTTTCGATGAAAACAACAATTTTTATGCAGGCGGTGCTTATCACCACTTGAACAGGGCCAACCAATCTTTCAGCTCAAGCAATAAAGATTTTCTTTACAGCCGCTTTACCATCCATGCTGGCGGTGAATTTGAGATTGCCCCTCGCCTTGGCTTAGTGCCGGGTGTGATTGTAATGAAGCAAGGTCCATCGTTCCAAGTGAACTCAGGTACTAGTTTGAAGTTCCTCCTCGGCAGCGGCCGTGGCAATTTCAGCAACTACCAAGCGGTGCATTTCGGTGCTTGGGTGCGTGTGTCGAACAAAGTAGAAACTGGTGTCTTGACCGATGCTGTGATTCTATCTACCCGCTTCGACTACAACCAGTTCACGCTCGGGTTCAGCTATGACGTTAACGTTTCTGCGCTGAAACCTGCAAGCAACAATAACGGCGCATTCGAGTTTGCACTTGCATACAAATTCTGTGGCGACCAGCGCCGTGGCGTTTACTGCCCGAACTTCTAATACGAGTTTTGCAGTTAAAATTGCTCGCTTTTTGAACAAATCTACCCGTCGGGACATAGTACCGACGGGTAGATTTGTTTTATAGCTACCAAAAGAGGGTGGGCTGTAACCTTGGAAGGTGCTCGAAATGGCAACTTTAAAATTTGTTGCATTTTTTTACAGAAAAATAAAAAAATGCTATCTTCGAGTTTCTGAACAGCATTTGAGAAAGTACCCAACGACACATTTTTTTTGCTAAAATGCTTTCAAGCCTCATATTCAGAACTTAAAGGCATTTTTGTATTTTTTCTATTGAATTTTCAAAACTCAGACCTATGTTTGGAAGTAATAAAAGTAAAGACACAGCAAAAGCGGGCAGTATCATCCCTTCTGCTTCTTCCCATTCACTCAACAGTTTGGTTCAGGGCACTGTCCTTGAAGGTAAAGTGAAAGCAACCACTGATATCCGCATTGATGGAACCATCAAAGGAGATTTGGTTTGTGCTTCGAAGGTCATCATTGGCCCAACTGGGGTAATAGAAGGTACAGTTAAGTGCCAAAACGCTGTGATTGAAGGAAGTTTCAACGGCATCCTGGTTGTTGCAGAACTGCTCAACATCCGTGAAACTGCCAAAGTGGTTGGTGAGGTTAGCTACGGTAAGCTGATTGTTCAATCAGGCGCTGTCATCAGCGGGTCTTATAAAGTAGCTGGCGAAACTGCCCATACCAATGGCAACGGTGCTTTCAAATCTTCGACAGAAGCCAAGAAAGCGGTCGCTACTGAATCAGAATCGAAAGCTATCTCCGGTAAGGCAGGTGAGTTTGCTAAGGCAAACTAATTTTAAATACTGGAAAAGTATTTCAATCGGCCAATTTATGGCCCTTAGGGCGTATTTCATCGCATGACTTGTGAGCATTTCAATGTCCACAACTTTCGATGAAATACGTCCTTGTTATTTACATGCCCTCCTGATTTTAGTCATTATTTCACCTCCAACTCTTTTGTCTGGCTGTTTATGAGTAACCGTCGTTTTTTTTCACAGCTCTTAATGCTGACTCTGCTCACAGGAGTTGTCCTTGTTTTTATCCATATTTTCCAACCATTTGAGCCATACCGCATGTTGTCGCTTGTAGGATTGCTTTTTTTTGCAGCGCTGACAGCCAGTATTTACCTCCCGGCAGCAAAAGCCGCACTCAGCAAGGATAAAAATGCATTCACCCGTTTGGTAATGCTTTTTACTTTTGTGAAAATGTTTCTCACCGGAGCGTTGGTTATTGGCTATCACCGGATTTTTCAACCAGCCGACAACCTGTTCCTCATTCCTTTTTTTCTCACTTATATTGTATTCACTTCTTTTGAAACCATTTTTATGTCGAAATTAGGAAAGGTGAAAGCAAGGTAATTTTTGACAAAGTACTGATAATAAAGCCATTGTAAAATATGCAAGCTGAAAAATACATTGCTA
>JAHEAS010000432.1 GCA_024642645.1 Saprospirales bacterium
TGCCTACCTCGGAAATTTAAATGTAGGGCACTTGCACGCTACAGGTATGGCAGTTGGTAAAGATGGTAAAATATGGGGGTCATATCCCTCGGATTCCGTAGGGATATTTTGTTTCGATCCAACTTCTGGAATCACCCAACATTTCGCTCAAGACACAAAAAAACCTGACGGCCTCTTATCCAATTATATTGTCCGTTTGATGATGGATAGCCGAGGAGAGGTTTGGACAGTGCATTTGGACAAAGGATTAGATAGGTTTAACCCTGCTACGGGCAAGCATTTCCATTATACCATCAATTCTGAGGAACCTTTTAAAATTGATGGCTCATCTCCACTTGCAATAATGGAATTGCTGGATGGTAAAATTTTGACAGGTGGGTCAACGACTGATTCAGGCATTTCCCCTTTCATTACCCAAATTGACCCTGTTGCCAATACAACCCGTCAAGTTCAGCTCCCCCAGAATTTGGTTGGTACAGTTCGTTCTTTTGACCAATCTGAACAGAAAATTGCTTTTATAATTTATAGGTCGGGAATTGGGATTATGTCATCTGATATTTCTAAAGAATCCCTCTATTTCCATAATACTGAAGAGGACAATTTTCCGATAGTTGGCCCTGGAAGTATTGTTTTTGATAAAAATGGAAATCTATGGGTAACCTCTTTGGATCATCTTGATTTTGTTTGTATAAATATTGATAAAAAGAAATGGTTTTCTTTCAAATCAGATAATAATGATCCAATATTAAGCCGCAGAGGTATGCTCGGCCCGGATGGGCATGTTTATTTTTTGAACCACAATGCAGGCTGGACTGAAATAGACCCAGCCATCATTACTTTTCCTTGGGCTGACTCCTCTGAAATTCGGTTAACTGACCTTTATATTTTGGGAAAAAGACAAGTTCCAAAACATGGTGGCCTATTACCCAAGCCGATATTTCAATTGGACCACCTCGTTCTGCCTTTTGATGTCAGGGTCTTTGGTTTCCAGTTTTCCAACTTCCAATTCTATTCTTCCGGGTCCTCATACCAATGTCGGCTTTATCCCTACGAAACAGAATGGAAAAAATTGTTCGGTGAGTCGAGGGTAAGTTATTCGAATGTGCCAGCAGGAACCTACAGATTTCAGGTAAGAGCAAACACCGCTTATAGTCTCTTTAGCGAGAAATGGGTTGACTTTAAGGTCATCCTGCACCCTCCCTGGTGGAAAACTTGGTGGGCTTATTCATTGTATGCCTTGGCCCTCTTTTCCTTTATGGTTGGACTTTATTATTATCAGCACCGCCGCTGGCAAATTCAAACTGAGCTGAAGGTCGAACACGAGAAGGCCCTACGGCTTGAAGAACTCGACCATTTCAAAAGCCGCTTTTACACCAATATCACACACGAATTCCGCACACCGCTCACTGTCATTAAAGGCGTGGCCAGCCAGATTGGCAATGAAAAATTAAGAAGCATAATCTATCGCAACAGCGACCGCCTGCTGAACATGGTCAACCAATTATTGGACCTTTCCAAGCTGGAGACCAACAGCCTTTCCATCAACTGGGTGCAAGCAGATGTGATACCCTATCTGAAATATCTCACTGAATCCTGCCATTCCCTTGCCGAAAACAAAAACCTCAACCTGGCTTTTTTTTCCAAAAAAGAAACAATAGTGATGGATTTTGATGAAAACAAAATGCAGCATATCCTCATCAATTTGTTGTCCAATGCCATCAAGTTTACGCCTGCGTACGGCAGTGTCAAAGTGGTTACTTCACAAGTGTTCGATAATGGCGCTCCTTTTTTGGAATTGGCAGTGATGGACACCGGAAAGGGTGTTCCACATGAGAACATACCCCATATTTTCGACCGTTTTTACCAAGTTGACGATTCCACCACCCGTCAGGGCGATGGTTCAGGGATTGGGCTTTCACTGGTTAAGGAATTGGTCCAACTGTTTGGTGGCTATATCAAAGTGGAAAGTGAAATAGATAAAGGTTCGACCTTCCTCGTGCTATTGCCTATTCACCAAAATGCACCCTTGGAAACAATGGCTGGCACTACGCTCCTTCCCACTGAGATAATCGAAGGTCTCGCAATAAGTGACCAGCCAGCCCAATTTGACGAAATCACTGCGGACGAAAAACCGCTGGTGCTGATAATTGAAGACAATGCAGATGTGACAGAATACATCGTTTCATGCCTGCAACATGCCTATTCATTGCTAACCGCCCGAGATGGAAAAGAAGGGGTAGAGCGAGCCCTGGAAAGCATCCCAGATGTGATACTCAGTGATGTGATGATGCCGGAAATGGACGGAATTGAAGTTTGTCATCGCCTAAAAAATAATAGGCTGACCAGTCATATCCCTATCATTTTGCTTACAGCCAAGGCGACCCAAGAAGATAAAGTTATCGGTCTGTCGCAAGGTGCAGATGCGTATTTGACCAAACCCTTTAATAAAGAAGAATTGTTGGTTCGCTTGGCAAATCTAGCGGCTCAAAGCAAACGCTTCCATGAACGATTGTTGAACCCAAGCGATGCCAATGCCCAGGCTGACGAATTGGAAAACAAGGAGGCAATCTTCTTGCAAGAGCTTAACCATATCATTGATTCCAATATGGACAATGAACTCTTCAATACAAATCTACTATGCCGGGCCATTGCCATAAGCCGAACCCAGTTGCACCGCAAACTTAAAGCTCTTACTGGCCTACCTACTGCCAACTATATTCGCTCTGTCCGCTTGCAAAAAGCTAAATCTTTATTGGGAACTTCAGACTTGCCTATCGGCGAAATCGCTCTGAAGGTGGGGTATAGGGACTTCTCCCATTTCAGCCGGTCTTTTTTCAAGGAGTTTGGCATCAAGCCTTCTGAAACACGCAACTAATTGATTTTGAGCAAATAAGGCGGTCTCCGTTATTTCAGTTGGAACAAATATTCCAATTCATCGCTTCCATTTTGCAACATAAGTTCCAAAGCTTGGAAGGAATAGGCTAACCTCCTGCATGGTTTTGCCCGCAACTTTGTCTTGCCTCATAGCCTTAACAAAATAATTCACCTAATACTTTAACCAAACAATCCTTGCTAAACCATTGAGGAAAGAATAAATCCCCTTATAGGGAAGTAAGCTCCGTTTATTGAATTAACAGGTGTTCAACATAAATTATATCACTTAAGTAGCTATCCTGTATTGGACATTGCCATTGATTGCCTTAGGGCTCTTTGGAATAGTTTACAGCATCCATTTGTTGAAATAAATGACGGCATATCATAAAACCTTTTGAGTATTGCCAACAGTCATATGCTTTGTTCAATAGCAGTCTAGTTACTATTAAAACTCAAAATCATGAAGACATTCAAAATTTTAAGCTTGGCATTTTTAACACTTGGTTTTTTCGTTTCTTGTGAGCAGTCAGAGGATATGGGAAACTTACAACAAAACAAAACCACACAAGTATCGAATAAAGGGGATACTGAATTAGATTTCCGCGGAAAGCACAGCATTCCATTTAAAGCTGATTTTTATACTATCAGGAGGTATCTTGAAGACAATCCCGAAGATTGTTTGCTTGGCATTTACAGCCCAGTAATTTGTAATGAGGATCCGTTTTTAGACTTTAATCTTCAATGCGGGGGAGGTCAAGGTACTCACCTTGGAAACTTCAATGTCGTAATGTCTTTTTGCGGAACTGGTTTTGGTTATAAAAACGGTACAGGTGTTTTCGTTGCAGCAAATGGAGACCAATTGAGAATCAAAATCCCCTATGTTCTAAATGAAAATGGTGAGCCAGAAAGTGTAGTTGGCCATGTAATTCCTATTGGCCATCCTCACTATGAAGCTTGGTTTAACGACCCCTTTATCTTTGACGGCGGCACTGGCCGCTTTGAAGGGGCCACTGGGCAAGGAGTGGTAGAAAGCTATGTTGACATTTTCGATGATGATGGCAATTATTTGCCGTACCACCAAACTGACCACTCATGGACTGGGACGCTTATCCTGAATTAATTACCACTTCGCATAAATCAGTTCAGCCTCGACCTTTACCAATTTGTTGATATTCAGTCTTCAACGTTGGGCAATATGAACATCAGTAAATGGATAAAGTCGAGTTTTGGGGAATTTTTGAGGACTGT
>JAHEAS010000433.1 GCA_024642645.1 Saprospirales bacterium
GGGAAAAAAACTTCTGGGACCTGGTGCTGCCACTCGAAGAATCGCAGATGATTAGCCGCCACCTCCTAGAAAACGGGATCGACCTGCGCCTGGAAACGGAGCTGAAGGAAATCTTACCCGACGCCAAGGGCAAAGTACGGGCGCTGGTGACCAACAAGTGCGAAACCATCGAATGCGGCTTCGTCGGCCTGACCGTTGGCGTAAGCCCCAACGTGGACTTTCTCAAGGGCAGTGGTATCGAGCTGGGCAGCGGCGTTTTGGTCAACGAATTTTTGGAGACCAACATCCCCGGCATTTTTGCCGCAGGTGACTGCGCGCAGCTGCAAAACCCGCAGTCCGGCAGGCGGCCCATTGAAGCCGTCTGGTACACCGGTCGCATGATGGGCGAAACCACAGCGTACAATATCGTGGCCAGCACCGCCCGTGAAACGTCAACCGTCCGACGTCAACCGTACCGCCCCGGCACCTGGTTCAATAGCGCCAAGTTCTTCGACATCGAGTACCAAACCTATGGCACCGTACTCGCCAACCCGCCGGAAAACCACACCTCGCTGTACTGGGAACACTCAGACGGACGGGCGAGTATTCGCCTCATTTATGACAAAAACACCAAAAGCATCGTGGGTCTCAACCTCATGGGCGTGCGCTACCGCCAAGCGGTTTGTGTAAAATGGCTGGAATCGGGCACACCTATCGAGGAAGTGCTGCAAAACCTCGGCATTGCCAACTTCGACCCCGAGTTTTTCAAGGAATACGAAAACGACGTGGTGGCGCTCTACAACCGTCAAAGTGGGCGCAATTTGACCTTGAAGAAACGCCGGGGGCTGGCAGGGGCGCTGGCATTTTTACGGGCTTGAGGTTTGGAAATTGGAAATTCAGAAATTCACAAAACGATGAATATCATACAAAAAATAGGGCTTGCCATTTTCACCATAGCACTGCTCATTTTCCTGCTGGCAAATGGACTGGACAACTACCGCCTGACACCGGAAAGCCTGAGCGTGGCCAATGAGTTTCACAAAAAAGAAATCCTTGACGCTGCGCAACAATTGGGCATGATGGACAAAACCTATGGGTCAAGTTTTGCCTTCAACAGCGATTTCAAAAAAGCCATGCTAACGGCACAAAAGGTGCTCGATGACAAATCAAAACAAGGCTTGCCGGAAGGCGTCAGCGAATGGGACTTCCAACTTGGTGATTGGGCGATGAAGGAGTATTCGTTGCAAACCACCAAGCACGCCGGCACAGGCCCGGTGGCGGAAAATCCGCTGCTGTTCTTGCTGCTCACATTCGGTTTGGGCATCCTCGGCGGGCTGCTCTACATCGTACCGAAATTTGGCGCATTGCCTGGCATCAAGAACAACGGCATTTACCACAACTCCATGACCAAGGGCCTGAAAGTCGGACTGCGGGGCGCTTTCCTTTCTGCCACCGTTGTCGGAGTGCTGGTGTTTGGTATGTTCTACCTTGGTGGCGGGTGGCTTTGGTCGCTGCTCACTGTGCTGGTGGGCGGGTTCATTGTTTGGAAGGTACGGAAGTCGGGAATTGGGAATTGGGGAATTGGGGAATCGGGGTTGCCTGAATTCCCCAATCCCCCAATTCCCCAATTCCCCAATTCCAAATCCCCCGTCCGCTCCGCTTCCCCCAGCATCACCGGTTGGCTCGGCGTATTGACAGGCGTACTGCTCATCGGTTTCTACGTGGTGCTCTACTGGGCGCCACAGCACATCACCGCCTGGATGCGCATCGCAGACCCGATAAGCCGGGCGCTGAGCGGCAACGAAGCGAGCCAATGGTTCCTCTACGGGCTGCTTTACACCATCGTGGTGATGGTGATGGGCATACGCATGATTGCCAAATATCGCCACAACAAGTATCAAATCATTCGCACGTTCTCGGTCATGTTTTTCCAGACCGCCATCGCTTTTTTGTTGCCAGAGATACTGGTGCGGCTCAATCAGCCCTACTACGATTTCAAGAACATCTGGCCACTGAACTACTCTTTCTTTTTCGACTACAACCTCGACAACCTCATCAACAGCGGCGGGCTGGGCATTTTCATGCTCGTTTGGGGCATTGTGCTGATAGTCATCGGCGTGCCCGTCATCACTTATTTTTTTGGCAAACGCTGGTACTGCTCATGGGTCTGTGGCTGCGGTGGCCTGGCAGAGACCTTGGGTGACCCTTACCGCCAGCTTTCCGACAAAAGCCAACGGGCATGGCAGTACGAACGGTGGATCATTCATGCCGTGCTTGCCTTCGCCGTGGTAATGACGCTGATGGTGCTGTACACCTATTTTACTGGTGCGCACAATGTGCTTTTTATCAGCAGCGATACAGTACGCGCTTGGTACGGCTTTCTCATCAGCTCAGCATTTGCAGGGGTGGTAGGCACGGGCTTCTACCCGCTCATGGGCAACCGCACCTGTTGCCGTTTTGGCTGCCCATTGGCGGCGTACCTTGGGCTGGTGCAGAAGTTCAAAAGCCGCTTCCGCATCACAGTGAACGGTGGACAGTGCATCAGTTGCGGCAACTGCTCCACCTACTGCGAGATGGGCATCGACGTGCGGGCTTACGCCCAAAAGGGTCAGGATATCGTGCGGTCAAGTTGTGTGGGCTGCGGCATTTGCTCAGCAGTTTGTCCCCGTGGCGTGCTGCGCTTGGAAAACAACACCTCCGATGTGCACGAGCGCACGAGCGACCTGCGCGTGATACATGTGAAGAATGGAAAAATTGAGGTCGAAATTTGAAATTTGGGTCAGTTTTGGAAAAACACCCATCTTCGGTCTCTCAATTTTCAACATAGTACATGACAAATTCAAGCATAGGCGTCATCATACCAGCTTTTAACGAAGAAAAAGCCGTAGGACTGGTGGTGACGGAAATACCCAAACACCTCGTCAGCGAAATCGTGGTGGTGGACAATAACTCCACGGACAACACCGCCATCGTTGCAGCCGAAAGTGGCGCAACGACACTCTCAGAAAAAAGGCAGGGCTATGGCTGGGCCTGCACCAAGGCCATCGAATACTTCCAGGCAAAGCCCAACCCACCTGATATTGTCGTCTTTTTGGACGCTGACCACTCCGATTATCCGGAGGAAATGGACGCTGTGCTACGGCCAATCTTGGAGGATAGCTTCGACATGGTCATCGGCTCAAGGGCACTCGGCCAACGCGAACGCGGCTCAATGACCCCACAGCAGGTTTTCGGCAACTGGCTGGCCACCACGTTGATGCGGTGGTTTTATGGCGTCAGCTTTACCGATTTGGGGCCGTTCAGGGCCATCCGATTCGAAAAATTACTGGCGCTCCAAATGTCGGAAATGACCTACGGCTGGACGGTGGAGATGCAGGTAAAGGCCGCCAAACTGGGCATGAAATGTTGCGAAGTACCCGTCAACTACCGCCAACGGATTGGGTTCTCAAAAGTATCCGGCACGGTGAAGGGGACGATTGGGGCGGGCTACAAGATTTTGGCGACGATATTTAGGCTGATGTGGAAGTGAAAAAAAGCAAAGAAAAAATCCTACTCCACGGCCTGCTTGTGCTTTCCCTAGCAGGCTACGTTGTTTTGCTGCAAATCGACCGGACGGAGTTTGCGAAGTTGATTACGTTGTACTCGGTGCTGTTCGCAATGTTCTTACCAATCGTCCATTTGAGCAAAAAGACAAATGCAACGGGCTTGGCCATCGGGTATTCTATCGCCATCCAACTGGCGCTTTTGCTCTTGCTGCCCAACCTCTCGGACGACTATTTCCGCTTCATCTGGGACGGACATCTCGCCGCCAACGGGTTCAGCCCCTACGGAACGTTGCCACCGGAAATTTTAGCTGCCGCCTCACCATCCATACCCTTGGCGGACTCGCTTTTCGTGAACCTGAACGCCCTGCAAAAGAGCAACTACACTTGTTACCCGCCTTTCAACGAGCTGTTTTTTGTGCTGCCTGCCTGGCTTTCCCCCAATAGCTTGCTGGCAAACGTCGTGCTGATGCGGCTGTTCATAATATTAGCAAACCTTGGGACTGCGCTTGTTGGCATCCGGATACTCAAGGCACTCGGCAAGCCAACAAGTAACGTCCTGTACTATTCCCTGAACCCCT
>JAHEAS010000434.1 GCA_024642645.1 Saprospirales bacterium
TTCAAAAATTGGGTATAATCTTTTTGGAAATGCCCTTCGCTGGCAGGTGTTTTCGAGTCCCGTTCGTCCACCCCTGTGAGAGCACCTAGCGTAATGGCTGCATCTCGGACGGTACGACACATCGGCCCGGCGGTGTCCTGCGAGAACGAAATCGGGATGATGCCTGCTCGGCTCACCAGCCCCACCGTGGGTTTGATACCGACGATGCCGCAGTTGTTGGAAGGGCAAACGATGGAGCCGTTCGTCTCCGTACCAATGGCGATAGCGCAAAGGCTGGCTGCGACTGCCGCTCCACTGCCGCTACTGCTTCCGCAGGGATTCCGGTCGAGGACATAGGGGTTTTTGACCTGCCCGCCGAGGCCGCTCCAGCCACTGGAGGAGAGGTTCGAGCGAAAATTGGCCCACTCACTAAGGTTGGCCTTTGCTAAAATAATGGCACCTGCCGCCTGTAGTTTGCGGGCTACCGTGCTGTCCTCAGGGGGGATACTGCCAGCCAACGCCCTTGACCCAGCAGTGTTTGGCAATTCGGCGGTGTCAATATTGTCCTTCAAGACAACGGGAATACCGTGTAGCGGGCCTCGAGATTTGCCTGCAAGACGCTCCTCGTCTAGTGTTGCTGCAATTTTAAGTGCCTCGGGATTCACGATGAGGATGGAATTGAGTGCCGGGCCCGACTTGTCAATTTCATCAATGCGTTTGAGGTAACCATTCACTACGTCCACGATGGTAAACTGGCCGTCGGCGTAGCCTTTTTGGAGTTCGGCGATGGTGATTTCTTCCAAATTTGGGCCTCCTGTGGCGGATGTCACAGGGGCATTTTTACAAGAAAAAAATGCATTCAAGGTGACCCCTGAGAGGATGATGGTGGAATTGGTGAGAAATTTTCTGCGTTGCATAGTTCCCTAATTATTTCATGATTATTTTCTTCGAAATCACTCCCTGTTTCGTTGTGATTTTCAAATAATGAACCCCGCTTGCCAATCCCTCCAAATCGAGCTGGAATTCTTTTCCAAAGAAATTGGCGTCCACGCTGCGCACCAATTGCCCATTTGCACTGACGATTTCGACTTCTAAAATCTTGACGGCTTCTTCAAATACCAGCGTCACGGAATCGGTTGCTGGGTTTGGGCGAAGCGTGAGGCGACGGTCATCGAGAATTTCTTTTGTTGCGACAGCGGCCGAAACAAATTCAAAAACGGTGGTTTGGTCGCATGGTCGAGGTAGTGTTTTCAGGTAGGCCTTTTGACCATATTCAAAGTAATAACCCTCGGCAGCGGCTTCCCATTCCCCTTTGGAGTTGAATGCTTGCATATTCACGCCGTTAAGTTTTACTTCGTTCAGATAGTGTTGCCATGGAAACCGCACCTCGCAAACGAGGACCCGTTCCGTCAGTTTGCCATTGTAATCGCCCACTGCCGGCCCAACGGTAATCGAATGAGGAATATCCACCGCCGACAACTGGTCAATAATGGTTTCACTGGTAATCTCCGTTTTCGCAAACGCCCCATTTTTGTAATCCTGCGAAAACCCATCGTCCTCGTACAGCGTGAACGAGGTTTGCCCCTTCGGGTAAACGTCCAGCGTCAGCGTGTCGAAAGGTTGCGCCCTGTCGTTCAGCATCGCAGGGTACATCGGGATGATGGCGCCTGCCCGAACGAATAGCGGCAGTTTGGATAGCGGCGCTGGGTAGCCGTTGAGCATTTGCGGTCCATCGTAGCTGTCGCCGTTCCAGTAGTCAATCCATTCGCCCTCAGGCAGGTAGATACCGTTTCGGACGGTAGAGTTGGTGTAAACAGGTGCCACCAGCAGCCACTCGCCACTCATGAACTGGTATTTCACGGAGTCAGCGAGGCACTTGGGGTCGTTGGGGAATTCGAGCATCATGCCCCGCACGGTCGGCACGCCCGTTTCGTGTGCCTCCCGGCAATAGGAGTAGAGGTAGGGCTTCAACCGATTTTTAAGCTTCAAATATTTGCGGTTCGTGTCTGTATTCTGCGTTCCGTAGAGCCAGGGTTGTTTGCCCGTGGCTGCCCAGCCGCTGATGGTCATCATCACGGGGGTAAGGCATTTCCACTGGAGGTCTCGAACGTAGGTTGCGGCGCTGCCGCCGAAAATGCCGTCCACGTCGCCAGTAGCGCAGTTGTGGCCACTCAGGCCGCTGCCGATGACGGTGGGAATATGGAAGCGGATGTTCTCCCAGTTGCCCGATTGGTCGCCCGACCAAACCGTTGCGAAGCGCTGCGTTCCCGCCCATCCAGCCACTGTCCAGACGTAGCCCCGAGCATTGCTGTTCGACTCTATGCCGCCGAATGCCGCCAGCCCGGAGTTGAACGCTGACTGGTAGCCAGGGCCGACGAGCGCCACGTCCAATTTCCAAAGCCTTGTGCCTGCTTCGCCTACTTCGTAAGGAGCGTTGTCGGTGCCACTTTCCGTCCAAAGGCCGGTGTAAAAACCGAGTGTTTTCAAGCTGTCCACCACGGCAGGCAGGGCCTCGTAACCGCAGGAGTAGCCGTCGTTGGGCAAAATCCAACCGCCTGGCATGTCCTTGTCATGGTATTTTTGGGCAATGGATTGGAACACGTCCATCGTCGTGCCGGTGTCGTTGTAGCAGTCGGCGTCGCCAAATTCCATGCCCCAACGGGGCAGCATGAATGGCCTCCCTGTGACCCAAGTGTAGCCCTCAAGCACCTGCTTAAGGTCCCCAGTGAAGTAGTAGCAGTCGAAACCAGTCTCGTTGTGGCGCAGCACCACTGGGCTGTTGAAATTGTATTCGCCAGGGGCAAACGTGTTGCGGAACATGCCATAGCCCCTCGTGCTCATGAAAAACGGGGAGGGATTCGGCACTGCACCATCGCCCCAGTTTTGGTAGTCGTTTTGGATTTTTACCACTTTGCCCCGGTGGGCAAAATAGCCATTTTGCATGCCACAACCGTAATATTGTTCATCAGAAACCTGGGTGAGCTGCTGCCGGGTTTGTTGCCCAAAAGTGAGCGGCGAGTTTTCCTGCCAGAGCAAAATACCGTCTTTGTCTCGACAGGTAAGTTTCAGTGGCGACTTGTTCACCGTCAAAGTGACCTTGTCGGTTTCGATGGCATAAAAATCTTGTTCTTCCTGGAAATTCATCACGGGAGAAGCAGTTGGTTCGGGGTTGATTGCCAAGACGCCCGCCAGCGGGTCGGTGAAAAAGCCAGTGGGTGCGAGCGTCACCCGAAACACATCGTCCCGATAAAATTTGACCCGAAGTTTGGTCACGCCAGTTGAAAACACATACTCGCCGTCGCCCTGTTGCACATTGGTCACATTGCCCAGTGTAATCTGCGTTTTTGAAGTCGTGGCAAAAAGGGTATCGTTGGCAGTATTCTGGTCGCCAGGCAAGTCAATCCAGAATTTGAAAAGATGGATATCGGCAGTGGTCAAGTCAACCGCCGGAAAGTTCAAATCGAGGATGGCATTGGCGGTAATGGGTGCAGTGACATTGACAACCTGCGATACTGGGGCGCCGCCATCCAGTGAGTAGTTGACGGTAAAATCATCGGCGATATTGGCTGCGCCAACATTGGAGAGGCGTACTTTCACCGCTTGGTTGGTGGTGAAATTTGTGACAAATGCTGGTGGGTCGAGCAGGGCTACTGGAGCGCCATCATTTTGAAAAACCTGTTCCCAAGTTGCTCCGTAGATAGTGCCATCGAGCATACCTGCTTGGTCGTGGGCGATGGTGCCAGTGCCTTCGTCAAGGCGGTAGTAGTGCAGCAGGTTGGCGAAGTTCGGGTGTGTATTGTTTACTGCAGTGTTCATCCAGCCAGCGATTTCTGTCTGCGCTAGCACCGTGTTCCAGATGCGCAGTTCGTCAATCCGGGCGTTTAGCGCACCACCACCAGTGGTGTTCAGCCCAATCATGCCCATCGGGAAGGGGATACTGCCTGTGATGTTTCCACCAGTTTGTGTGCCGTTTACGAAGAGCTTCATGGTGGTTCCATCGTTGGTGATGGCCAAATGGGTCCATTGCCCAACGGGCAACGAATAACTGAATTGCCAGTCTGCTACGCCACCTTTGGTGATGCCGATTTTACCGTTGTTGATGTACTGTTCGATGCGAAATCC
>JAHEAS010000435.1 GCA_024642645.1 Saprospirales bacterium
GTACACCGTTTCCGTCCGCACGTCCGCCACAGGTTGTTTTTGCAAGGTAAAATGGGCGACCAGCAACAGTGCCAAACCAGCCGCTGCTTGCCAGAGCGGGAGGCGGTATTGCGCCAACCTGACCAGCAGGCCAGTGGGCCGAGCTGGTTGCGGTTTTGGTTGCTGCCGCAATGCCGCCATCAACTGCTCCCGAATAGCCGGGTTGGGGGCGGGGCTTCGCTTTAGGGCGGCCTTGCTGCGGGTCACCAATTGGTGCAACCGCTGGTATTCCCATTCGGGCATTTGCGCCAGCACGGCTTCTTTTTCCTTTGGCGTCAACTGTTCGAAAGGCCGCTCGGCCAGCAGTTGCTCGATGTCGAATTTTTGTAAATCGTTCATAATCAAAAAATTAGGGTCTCAGGTTTGTGTTTTCTGGTTTCAAGGAACGCCTCCTAGAAACCAGAACCCCAGCACCTTAAACCGCCACACTTCCTGCGAATGCTCTGAGCTTGTTACTCAATTTTTTCAACGTATAAAACATCCTTGACTTCACCGTGCCCTCTGGGCAATCCAGGATTTCGGCGATTTCCCGAACGCTCATTTCTTCTTGGTAGCGCAGCACGAAACACTGACGCTGGGTCTCGTCCAATTCGCCCAGGGCTTGGTGGAGTTGTTGTTCAAAGATTTGAGCGTCGAAGTCTTCCGAAAAATTTTCACCATAAAAATCGTCAGCGAGGGGTGGGCTGGACTGGCGTGACATGCGCCGGTACTCGTTCTTGACCATGTTGCCAGCTACGGTGTAGAGCCAAGTAGAGAACCGACGTTCTGGGTCAAATAGCGCCGTTTTTTCTACCAATTTCATAAAAAGCTCTTGGGTGAAATCGTCCGCCCGATGCGTGTCCTGCCCCAGCAGCCGATAGAAATAGCGGTGCATCCGGTCACTGTAACGGTCGTATATTTCCCCAAATGACAGCTCACAGCCACTGCTGGCAAGTTGCCGCATCAACTGCTCATCGGACAGGGTCTGGTATGTTTTTTCGTTTGGCAAAAAAATCAATAATGATAACCTAAGTTGCGGATGCTGGTTGATTAAGGGTTGATTTAGTTGATAAAGGTTGATATTTAGCAGCTTGGGGGTAAAATCAACCCTTATCAACCTCATAAACTCCATCAACCAGCTCAAGTCTTAAATTATCCGCAACGTGAAATAATGATAAATGATAAACTCGGCTCACGCGCTCACTCCACCACCACTTCCATAAAAACACGAAACCCAATAAACGGCTCTGGCTTGGTGTAAGTATTTCTGCTGGTGATTTGACCGTAGTAAGGGATTTCCATCCAGCTGCCTCCTTTGGTTACTCCAGGCTGGTCAATCATTTCAGCCACGTTTCCACTCGTGTTGTACAAGCCGAAGTCATTGGGGAAATAGGAGTCTGCTTTTACCGGGAAAAAACCTCCATCATCTGGCCTATCGGTGTTGGCATTGGGACAATCTTTGCAAGCGGGCTCACCGGAAACATCGTAATTGCCGAGGTAGCAGCCTTTAGAATTCCGAATAAAGTAACCGCCCCAAGGGTAGGGACTATCTTTTTTACCTGCCCGTGCGGCAATTTCCCACTCTCCCTCAGTCGGTAGCCGAAACAGCACTTTCTTGTGGGCTTTCTTTCTGTCGGTACTGGCGTTGTAAACTTTCGTAATCCAGTTGCAGTATTGCTGAGCGGCTTCATGGCTGAGGTTCACGACGGGGGCCTGTGGGTCATCCGGGTTGGCGTTTTCGAAAATTTCACTGTCAGGCAAGCTTTTCAGGGTGCTGGGTAAAAGGCTGCGCCAATCAGTGCGGGGAGCCTGACAAGTGGCGAGCAGGTCGAACGCCTTGTTTTTTACCAAATCCATCATAAAAGCCTCGTACTGGCCATTGGTCACCTCGGTGTCGAAGGCAAATAAATTGCCGTTGATTTTCTTCAAACCCTTGTCCAGGCTGCGAACAGAGATGGCAGACTCCACCGCATAGGAAGTATTTGTATAAGTGGACAAGTATGCGGCCAATTCGCTTTCACGGCCACCTTCTTTGGCTACGCGATGCATGACGGGCTCCAGATTGGCCGCCTTGAATTTATCGCCACTGGCCTCGTAATGTTGGTGGAGCAAAAGAAAGGCCGGGAGGTACTGGAGGTTCATGCCCGATAATACCGATGAAACCGAGTCGGGGCTGAAATCCACCCGCAGGTAATCGAGCAGGAACTTGTTTTCATAGTTGTTTTTCAAAAATGCAAGGTTGTCGAAAGCGTTGGTGGCGTAGCGGAATGCCAGCCCCGTGAGGTACAAGTTGTCGCCAAAGGCTTGGCGAACAGGCTCGGGCGTGGTGTTGGCCACGTACACAGGCTGCACTGCACTAGACATGATTTCGTTCATCACCATTAGGTACATCGCCTTTGTGTCTTGGCAATTGCTGAGGTCAATGGCTGACAATCCCAACTGCGAAAAAGCCTTGGTACGGTACTCATCCAGTAATAACAAGTTGATATTCAAAACCTTAACGTCCTTTCGGATGCCTCTTGATGATTGCAGGACCCACAACGGGTAGGTGTCGTTGTCACCGTAGGTAAGCAGGATGGCGTCCGGCTCCACAGAGGCGAGGAGGTTGTAATTCCAAGCCAACAATTCGGCTGGAAACTCGCCAGCTTCAAACAGTTTTTCGAGGTAAAACATCGATTGCGACTGCTCGCCCCTTGTCTCGTGGTAGGTCACCAGGTCATAGTAGATTTCTGTACGCTGCGGCGCAATTTCATGGGCTTTCAAAAGGAACTGAAAGCGGTGCTCGTCCCACTCAGCATTTATGAAAAGGACGAATTGGTACTCGAAAGTGTTGTGTAGCGCTGTGGGAATCTTTTCCACAATAGCAGTCAGGTCGTAGGCTGGCTGGCCGTCCCGGTTGACCATATTGGCGTAGCGGGCCGCACGGAAGTAGTTGAGCCAGGCATCAGGATTCTGGTCGTTTTTGCTCGTTTCCAGTTTCCAGAGGTCGGCCTGTTCGGTGTAATATTGAAAGGAGTGGGCCACTTTAGAAATGGACTTGATGGGTTCTGGCAGTGCTGCGGAACGGTCGCTTGCCAATAAGCCGGTTGCCAAGAAAAGTATAGGTGTTAAAATGGACAATGTCTTTTTCATGATGGTCAAAAATTTAAAAAATACAGGACATTGTACACAGAGAATCGGGGTGGGTTCAATATTAAACGGAATATTTTTTAACGGTTTTTGTCAAATTATCATTTTCCCCTATGGCTTAGTATTTGATTCCAGAGTGTAATCTGCATGATAGGCCTTTAAACAAGCACACTCCATTTCTTCCCTTTTTAAGACAAATTGGAAACAAGACCAATTGGCGGGCACTCAAACCAGACCACATTATGCGCATTTGGAACATTATAATTGCGGTGCTCATGTTGAGCTCCAATATTGCATTTGGGCAATATTTGGAAAACTATGAGAAGCGAGCACTTGCTGCCTTCCATTCTAAAGACTATGAGTCTGCCTTGTTGTTTTGTGAGAAGGTTTTAGAAGTTGACTCAGCAAACGTTACTTCCCTTTTTGTGGCGGGCGAAGCAGCCAGGCTTACCGGTGATTTTCAAAAGGCAGAGACATATCTGGAGCGGATACCAAACAAAGCGAAAGTATGCTATTTTGCTGTCACAGACTTCCAGTTGGCAGGGGTGAAACTGGACCTAAACAAGGCCAGTGCCGCTAAATTTTACTACCAGAAATACATCAATGAACACAACGAAGCCAATAACCTTTTTGCCTACTTGGCAATGGAGGCACTGAAATCCATCGGAAAGGATGTCAAGAGCAAAGAAAATCCACTCGCCACCAACCTAATTCAAGGCAATATCAATTCCCCAAAACCAGAATTTGCACCACTTCGTTATGGTGACAAAATGTTCTTCACTACCATGGTGGAGGTAGATAAAAAAAACCGAGCCCACGACAAGGTTGAAGTCAGCCGTATATATGAGGCAAGGCCAGGGTTTCCTGCCACTGCTTTTGAGGGGAATCCGAACAAATCCAGCCTCAGCGCTGGTGATGTGTCACTCACGCCCGATGCCAGCAAGGTTTTCTAT